>CAIPRZ010000125.1 GCA_903867585.1 uncultured Chlamydiae bacterium | reverse complement strand
TTATCCTGCTTTTAGAGCTTGTCAAAGTTATAGAGGTGGAGCCTTTTCTGATTGGTTTTTGCCAAGTCAAAATACCGCTCATGATGGCTCTGGATATAACGAGCTCAATTTTATTTATTCCAATTTGAATATCATAAATAATACTTTAGCAATAATTATTGGAGCTCAAGCTTTAAATTCTGTCGGTCACCACTGGTCGTCTTTTGGGGTCTATACTGATGGTGCATATAATCAGTATTTCTTAAATGGAAACCAGACCCCCTCCTTAAAGGGCAATAATTTTTTAGTGCGTGCAGTCAGGGCTTTTTAACCATTTAGGGCCGCGGGGAGCGGTCCTGGGATTTTTTTAAGAAGGTTTTTTTTAACTAGAAAATCTTTTTGATTTTGAATAAGGTCTTGTTGAAAATTGGGATTAAGCTTGATGAGGAGATTGCTTTTTTTAAGTTTAATTTTTGTAACAAGCCATGTGTTAGAAGCTATTGTTTCTCAAAAAGGGCTCTTAAGGGGTCAAGAGTCTTATAAAGCAGAAAAGCTTACTTATTATGTTGGACAATATGCTCAAGGGGGAATTGTTTGTTATGTAGATGAAACAGGTCAGCATGGGCTTGTTTGCTCCATAAAGACTATGAGATTTAATCAGAGCGAAAATATCTATTTCCAAACCAAATTTTTTGGTCCTTTAAGAGGTTTTATCGGAACCTGTTCCCCTTCTGGAAAAGAGAATTTATTAAGGGTTGAAACTTTTTGTCAAAATAGCGGCGGCATTTATCTGCTCAGTGATTTCCCCGCTTTTTATGCCTGTAAAAATTATACCACTACGATGGATGGGATAGAGTATAATGATTGGTTTTTACCAAGTGTAAATGGAAGCAAGCCTTTTGAAGGGGATGATGTTTATCAAGAAAGAAATGAACTTCATTATATCTATTCTAATCAAGATAGTATCAATGCAACCCTAAATACAGTTCCTGATGCAGATCTTTTGCAACCTACAGATCGCTTTTTATCCTCCTATGAAATCAATTCAAGCCATGTTTGGGTTCAGTTTTTTTCTTATTTTCAGAGCTTTGGTAATAAGGGGAATGCTTTTAAAGTAAGGGCTATGAGGGCTTTTTAAATTAGGAAAACTATGACAAATCTCACTAAACTTGTCCTCTGCTTACTATCTTCTTTTTGTCTTTATGGAGATATGAAAGAAAATTTTCATAATCCTAGTTTTTTTGAGTCCTCGTCGTCAGTTTTTTTGGTTCATATTCCCAAAGCCGCAGGAACTTCGTGTAGGGGGTTTTTAATAAATAATTTCAGAAATGAACAGGTTATTTCCAAAAAACCCAGCAGTAGGCTGGAGTTTTACCCGACAGCTTATTTAGATGAGATTTTTAAAAAAAGACTGCCATTTATGATAGAAAACACCGATGTTTTTTATTTTTCTCACACACCTCTTTATTACTTGGAAAATAGCATGGGTAAAGTAAGTGTACTTACCCTTATAAGAGATCCTGTTAAAAGGCAAAAAAGTCATATCAATTATTTTGCTCTTTTGTCTTTAAATCCAGAAAATAAGCTGTTTGTTTTAGATCAAAATAAACATAAGATGACCTCTGCTACAACGCCAAATCTTCAAACCCTTTATTTAAGTTTACTTAATCCTTTTGATTCTTCCATTAGTATGGAAAAGCATCTTGAAAGTGCTAAATTTAATTTACGCTATACAATCGCTTTTTTTGGGATTACAGAGTGGTTACAAGAGTCTTTAGAAGAATTTCTTAAGAAATTTGGGATTAATCAAACTTCAAAAGTTACTTGGGAAAATACCTCTTTTGATAA
>CAIPRZ010000124.1 GCA_903867585.1 uncultured Chlamydiae bacterium | reverse complement strand
TTAATAAGTTTAAGAGTTCGCACCCTCATTTCTAATCTAAGAACTGCCAAATAGAAAATTAATTTTATCCGTAATCGACCAACCTTTTTGGTAATTTAACTAAAAAGGTTGGTGTTTTTTTTCATTAGCAAATGACGTTTTTATTATCGATGGCTCTTTTAAAGGTTTTACCAAGAAAGAGGGCTGTTATAAACCATAGCACAAGTAGGGGAAATCCAAGTCCACCGCTCAGCATTAAATAGTAAGATCTTCCAGCCAGTACTCCAAAGGAGGTTTGGAGTGGTTTTAAAAGCATATTGAAAATAGAACCGGCTTCTTTAGAAGCTCTTGAACCAAAAGTTTCAATCCATGCTTGGGCTTTAAAGCGAACATCGGGGGTGGTTGGAATATAAAGCTGTTTTAAGGCTGGCCCATTTAAAGCATAGTTAATCGCTTTAGATCCCACCATTAAAGCAAATAGGAATGAAAGACTATTCATGCTTAAGAAACCAAATAGGGCTAAAGCTACAATGATTGGCATGGAAGCTAGAGCTACACCCACTCCTAAAAAGCGGGTCACATTACTGATACCAAGAAGTAAACAAGCAAGAGATACCACGTTGACGCTTGATCCATAAAGGCTCAGGTAATGGCTTAACGCCACTCCTGTAAATTGGGTGCCAGCTGCCACTTTAAAATTAAAATCAAAAATAGTGACTATAACTTCATAGATGAAGTTTGCTGCAAATATCCCTAAAAGATATTTGTGCTTAAGCATGAGTTTAAGCCCTTCTAAAAAGCCTGGCTCCTGTTTTGATTCTTCTTTTTTCTCGTTTTTTCCGTGGAAGGCTTGCAGTAAATGTGAAGGGGTGGATTTCAGAAAGTAGCGAACAAAGGGGATGATCAAAAGGATCAAGACACCAAGTAGGATCATCGATAAAAAATCTGTTTGTAATCCTAGTCGATGAGGAAGTCCGCCAATACCATAAGGAGAGACAATGCCTCCCATTTGACCAATGGCAACAACTAAAGGAAAGCCCCGTTTAGCAGAAGTGGGATTGGTAGTATCTGCTGCAAAGGCCCAAAATAGTGCTACCACAAGCGATCCAAAGCTTTCTACAAATAGATACCATAAATAGCCAAGTGCTTTGGTTCCATAATAAGCTCCTGCAGCTCGCTGAGCAATCTGTTCGCTTGGAGCTTGAAAGAAAAACATAGCGACTGCAAACACTAAAACTAAAAGGCCGTAAAAAGTGGGTAGTATAACAAGCATTTTTTCGCGTGAATGTTTTTCAAGAAGTTTTGTGTAAAACATTACAAGAGGTAAAAGAGCTAGCACCGATACGGTTTTAGCATAAGGTAAATGCAATCTATCAACAAGTTGTATGAAAATCGCATCTTTTAAAGGGCGTAGTGTCCAATAGACGCCGATAATCAGAGCAAATATAAGACCCATTTTGAGAAATTTTTTGAATTCATCTCTTTCAAAATCACCGAAATTAAAACGGCATAACCATTGAAAAAATTTTAATATTCCCCGGTCCTCTTTCATAATAGTCTCTTTGTTGTCTAAAATTTCAAAGTATATAAGACCTATTTTTTTGTAATGATTATATTAAATAATTTTAAAAAAATTGATCTAACTCTTAGTTTTGCACCTCTTGGATTGACATAGGGTGAAGGGTTTTGTGATAATCTTGAAAAATTATTAAAGTCACCCTCCAACGCATCATGATTCTCAGTTTGTTTTATTTAGCAGTAAGTTTATTTGGCTTAG
>CAIPRZ010000123.1 GCA_903867585.1 uncultured Chlamydiae bacterium | reverse complement strand
GGCTAATTTTGTAGATTCATCACCTAAGAAAATTTTTATCCCTTTAAATGCTTTTTGAAAGAGGTGGGCTGCAAGTCCATCAAATAAGGTTTTATCGATAGAAAAGGTATGAAGAGAAAAAGAATGAAATAAATGATCTGCTGCAAGATCTTTGTTATGCTCATAATAAGAAGTAAAAAGTTTTCCATGAATATAGGCTTTTAAGGATTCATCACTTGTGAGTTTTAAGGCTTCTTCAAAATGAGATATACTATCAAGCGGTTGCAATTTTTCTAAAAGCTCTCCCATTATTTGATGGTATTTTGAGGATGTTCTATCACCATTGTTTTTAAGTAATTCAAGAGCTTTTGAAGTTTGATTTTCAAGTCTTAGAGATTCAACAATCCAATACAACGCCTTAGGGGATTTTTTTAGATCAATATCTTGGTAAATAGTTGAAAGTAATTTAAGGCTTTGGGCACTTAAACTTGGTAATTGTAAAAGATGGTCCAAGGCTTTTTGTTTTATCTTAGGCTCAGGAGAGGTTGTGATTACTTTAACGAAATAGCCCTCAGCGACTTCAAAAGCCTGAGCATTTAAATAACAAAAGCCCAATGTTGTTAAATATTCATCTACATGCAGAACATCGTTTTTTAATAAGTCTTCAAGGAGGGGTTTAGCTTTTAAATAGTCATGATGATCTAAATAATGTTTGGCTAAAATTCGGCTGGCGGTATTGAGAGCTTGCGGATGCCCTTCAGTTTCTAGCTTTTTACAAAATTGCTCTAACTTATCAGGCTCTTCTTTGATGAGATAGGTTTTTGCCATTAAATTTATAGCAAGATTTAGATCCTGATTTTTAAGAATTGTATGAGGATTGTAGGCATAATAAAAATCGGTTATCCGATCAAAACACTTTAGATAATAAAGACTTTTTAAATGATAGAGGGCAATTTTTCCTTTTCTATAACCTTCAGGAGCGATTTTTAGTTCTTCTTGAGATAAGACATAAAGGTCATGATAATTTTGGATCTGATCCAGGATTTGCATGGCATACAGAGCGGCGCTTGTACCAAGAAGACCTGATTTCCAGCGTAAAGGCTCAAGTAAAGCTAGTGACTTATTGACATCGAAGTGACTGGCCATTTTAGCCATCGATAGTTGATAAGCGTCATCACCTGTCTCTTTAAAAAGTTTTTCATAAAGGGAAAAAGCTTTTTGGAATTCTTTTTTATCTTCGTAAATGACAGCAAGTGATAAGGCTTTAGTTTGATCAAATTCTTGTTTCAAATCACTTGAATAGAGGTGGCTGGCTTTATCGATTAAGAGCTGTTTTTTTGTAAGATTTTGCTCAGCTTGAATAGCTTCTGCCAATCCTAGATCCCATATTTTTTTCCCAAATGGTAATTCTAAAAGGCAAGCATCTTTATCAAAAGCTTCAATAAATAAGTTCCAAGATTTTAATTCATATAAACAAAGTAATTTACGCTCTTTGGTGAAATTGGAGTTATCATCAAGATCATTTAATAGGGCGTAGGCCTCTTTAAACATCTTTTTTTTGATATAAAGATCAGCTTTTAATTTTAAAAGATTGTCATCGTATTCACTGTCTTGATGCTTAGCTAAAAATTTATCGATATGCTCTTCAGCTTGAGTATAATGGCCATCTTGCCATAGGGATTCGATCAGCTTTAGATTGATCTTTTGATCTAACGTTAGACTGTGAACAAAACAGGGGATAAAAAGTAAAATACCGGCCAGCCGATATGGCATAAAATTGTCATCTCTTTTATTCGGATTATAGGTATAAAATTTTTTTTATCTATAAATTGTCGAAAAAAAGGATCAAATTAATCAAATAGAGCGGATTTGTATTGATACATCATTTGATTGAACCTTGCATCGTAGAGCTTTATGAGGTTTTCTGCTCTAATATCGCCGCTTTCTTTAAGCTTGTGGTAGCATTCCAATCCTTTAGTAACCATCCCTTGAGCAAAATATAGAACACCGAGTCTATAAATAACCGCCTCATCTTGGGGATTGATATCTAAAATCATTTCATAGCAATAGATTTCATCATTAGGTTTCTTAAGCTCATGAAATATAGAAGCTTTTTGGGCCAGGGTCCATGGGGTTTTTGTAGAAAAGTTTTCAACGATGTTGAGCTCCTCTAAAGCAAGGTCACTAGAGATTCTAAATTTATTTTCAATATCTAATTCAGCAGCACTTTTTTTTATCCAGGGTTCTTGAGTTTTTAAAAGCTCAGCATACAGTTTAGATATTTGTATAAAACTTTCAGCAAGTGAGGCATGGGTTTCAAGATCGTTGGGAAATAATTGGACAATTTGAATATGTTCGTCGATTGCAAGTTGCATAAGTTGCTCTCTAATAAAAAACACCTCTTTCCAATGAAAAAAGCAGGAGACATGGCGGAAAAAAGGGATAAGAGCTTTAGAGGGAGACTTATAGAGCTGGTATTCATAACCACTTAGGTTAGTAGCAAAATTGAATAAGTTAGAAGATAGAGTAAGATGAAATTCCTTGGAATTTTCAGAAAAAATCAAATCCTTTTTACATAAATCTAGGTAATGATCTTTTAACGATAAAAGGCTATCGGGTTTTTTAGAATCAAGATAAAACTTAATTACAAAATAACTGATGGCTGTAAATAAAATAGCTCCTAGTAAAAATGTGATCCACAAGGTTTTTTGTAGATATCCATAAAGCAAGATAAATAAAAAAACCTCAAGACCAAATAGGATGAAGCTTACTGAATGAAACCTGGCGTGCTCTTCAGTAATTTTTCTGAATAACGCCATGGCCTCTTCAAGAGGGTGCATCTTTTTTTCTACAGAGCTATCAACAAGAGTGGCCATATGGGAATAGTTGAATTAAATTAATCTTCTTTTCTTACAGCTTCTTCTCTAAAGCGATAACCAACACCACGAACTGTTTCTAAAAAGTCAAATGTAGGGCCTAATTTCTTTCTTAAGGCTGCAATATGAACATCGATGTTTCTATCGACTATAAAAGCATCATCTTGACGTACCGAATCAATAAGTTGATTTCGTGTAAGGACTTTTCCTCTTTGTAATACAAGAGTTTTAAGAATTCCAAACTCGGATAAAGTTAAAGGTATAGTTTCATCTCCCTTCTTAAGAATATAGCGATCTACTTCTAGTGTAAAATCACCAAAGGAAATAAGTTTAGGAGGTTTTTGAATATCTTGTGTTCGTCTCAAAACCGTTTTTATTTTTGAAAATAGAACTTTTGGAGAAAAGGGCTTTATAATGTAATCATCAGCGCCAAGCTCAAGACCTAAAACAATATCTAATTCTTCCCCTTTCGCGGTGAGGATAATAATGGGAATATTTTTTAAATCAGGATGACTTTTAATTTTTCTACAAACATCAAAACCATTTTGTCCGGGCAACATAATATCTAATAAAACAAGATCGGGATGCTCACGTTCAACCGCTCTAAATCCAGCAATACCATCGATCTCTACTTGCAGTCTGTACCCAGATAAATCCGCTTGGAGTTTGATCACTGAGGCAATATCTTCTTCATCTTCAATAAGAAGTAATTTCTTTTTTTGAGTCATGCTTTTCCCAGCTAAAAATTAAATTTATATAAATTTTATCTATTCTTATTCTATATCGATTGTGTCGAATTTTTAGATAGTCTGTTATTTAAAATACTTAAAAGAAAAAGCGCAAGTAAAAGTGCAATAGGCAACACACTTAAAGCGATTTGATAACTTTGTGGGCTGTAGACTCTTATGCCATCTTTAATACCACCTGTCCAATTAAGATCGAGCAGAAAGCCGACAAAGGGTTGAATGAGAGAATCACCTAAAGAGACAATAAAGTTAGTAAAAGCAGCTGCTGTTGCTTTTGCTTTTAATGAGGTCATTTCTATTGCAAGAGTAAAATTAAGGAGTTCTGCTGCAGAAAATACTCCAATCATGAAAAGTAAAATATAGGTAAGAAATAAGGGTAGTTGGAGATAGAGAATTAAAGATAATGAGATAAAACATCCAATTATTCCATAAGCAATAATCTTGGTTCTTTTTTTGTAAAAATCAGAAACAAGCCCCATGAGGGGACCACCTAAAAGCCATCCTGCAAATAAAATAGACATCCCATAGCTTGAAGCTTCTTTGGAAAAGCCTTTTACATTTTCAAGATAAGTAGGTCCCCAAAGCCCAGCAAAGGCTGTTGTTGTCATATAAAAAAATAGAGCTATAAAAGAATTTATCCACAGATTTTTAGAGTAGAGGATGTTTTTTAGAGGATAAGGTTTAAATTCTTGGGGCTTGTGGGCGGGTTT
>CAIPRZ010000122.1 GCA_903867585.1 uncultured Chlamydiae bacterium | reverse complement strand
AGAGGCATGAGGATAGGCTGGATAAACCAAATTATTGGTAAAGCCAAAGGGGTTTCCTGTATTATTGACAATCTGATTGACACCTGTTCTTAAGGGGCCAGTGAGAGCATTAAAAGCTAAATTATTGGCTTGTGAATTGACGGCTTGGATTTGGCTTAAACCTGTGGATAAATAAGGAAAGACTTGAGAGGTCGTAGAAAGAAACTGTCCAGTTGTAGAATTCATCGGTAAGTTTAAAAGACGAATATTGTTACTAGTCGTTTCTGTAAAATAGAGATTAGAAAAATCTGTCGTTGTAATTGTCCCAAAGTTTGAAAGAGTGCTATTGGTGTTAAATAAGGCTTGAAAATTAGCCCCTTTTGGAGGGATAAATTGGATGGCAGAAAGGCTATAGCTTGCCAAACTTGGATTTAATAAATTTAAAACCCCCGAATTTTGTGCGTAATTAAAGGTAAAAACAGCTTTTGGTCCAAGGGAGCTATTTAAACTTGTGATTAAATTTATGTTGGTGCCCGGGTAGGTATTTTGTATGGTAGTCCAGGTTCCCGAATAAGTAGAAAGGCCGACCGAAAAGGTGTTTTGAGCTATTACCGATAAAGGAATAAAAAAAAGCAGTTTTTTAATCATAAATTTAAACAAAGTCACAGTTATGAAATCTCAGATTCAAGATTTTTTTCAACAAATAGAACTGTTAAGTGAGAAGCAAGGCCATTTTCCTCGGTTTATCTGTGATTCAAGAGACATCAAGCCGGGCGATTGTTTCATCGCTTTTAAAGGGGAGCGCGTGGACGGGCATGATTTTATTGAAGAGGCTTTTAAAAAAGGGGCTATACTTGCTATTTGTTCAGAAAATAAAGTTTCTAAAACCTCTAAACACTTTGTTTGCCAAGATCCTTTAAATTTTATTAAGCAAGCAGCCTGCTATCAACTTGAAAAAATAAAACCAACAATCATTGGAATTACAGGCTCTTGCGGAAAAACTACCACAAGACATTTTCTTTTATCGTTGCTTGAAAAATCTCAAGCTGTGTTCGCAACTCCTGGTAATTTTAATAGTCAGATCGGGATTCCTATGGCGCTTTTAGGTTTAAGAGCTGAGCATAGAATAGCCATTATCGAAATGGGTATGAGTCATAAGGGGGATATATTAAAGCTTGTTGATTGGATAAAGCTTGATTATGCCATCATTACTTCGATCGGATTATCTCATGCCATTAACTTTGAAGATAAAGACATTGGTATTGCTAAAGCTAAAGGAGAAATCCTAAAAAGTTTTCCCTATAGCTTTTTCAATGAACAGACCTCAAAATATGAACCTTTTAGCCATTTCACAAATCGGACTCTTGTCTATACCGATCAGATTTTCCAAAAAGAGGAAGGGACTTTTTTTCAAATCGGCAACCAAATTAAAGGCCCTTTTATATTAAATCTTAAAGCCCCCCATCTTTTAGAAAATCTCCATTTAACACTGGCTTGCGTCTATAAAATGGGAATGAGTGATCATGACATTCATCAAGCCTTAAAAGGGCTTCGGACGGAAGAAAAAAGAATGGAGGAAAGATTGATTAATCAGATCGAATTTATTGATGACAGCTATAACGCCTCTCCAGCATCAATGAAAGCGGCGATCAATTATTTAAAAACAAAACAATCAAAAAGAAAAATTGCTGTTATTGGATCCATGAAAGAGTTGGGTGATGTTTCTGAAAAAGAGCATCTCAAACTTTTAGAATTTTTAAAAACAGGGGTTGATCAGGTTTATTTTCTAGGGGAAGAGACATTTAAGCTTTATAAGCTTTTAGGTTCTAAAGGGGAATTTTTTGACTCTCTTAATTTGCTGGAAAATAAGCTAAAATCTTATTTACAACCCGGTGATTCTGTATTGATTAAGGGTAGTCATTCGACAGGACTTCATTCTCTTTTAAACTCTTTATCGAATTAATAAGAAAATAAAAGCTTTGATGATTAAAAAAAATCGACTTTTGTCTACCATCTGAATGATTACTTTGTATGGGATTTAACTGTGATTTGTGATTTTTTTATCCGTTCTTTGACACAAGCTGGCTTTCATGTCCCTTCAGCTTTTTCCTATTTATCGACCCGAATGCTTCTTGCTTTTTTGATGAGTTTTTTTCTGACTCTGTGGATTGCTCCCCGTTCTATTTCATGGCTTTATAGGATAAAAACGGGCCAATCAATAAGGGTTGAAGATTGTCCAGTACTTGCAGAGCTACATAAAAAGAAAAAAGACACCCCAACTATGGGTGGGCTTTTTTTCCTTTTTACAGCCCTTATATCTTGCCTTTTTTGGGTTAATTTTGAAGTTGAAGAGGCTTGTATACTGGTCTTAACGCTTGTGGTGTTTTTAGGAATTGGTTTTATCGATGATTACTTTAAAATGATCAAAAAAAACTCTAAAGGCTTAAGCGCAAAAAAGAAGTTTATTTTACAAATCATAGCAAGTCTTTCTTTAAGTTATT
>CAIPRZ010000121.1 GCA_903867585.1 uncultured Chlamydiae bacterium | reverse complement strand
TCTCTAGCTAATTTACCTTCAAATTGATTTGTAGCGCTTGAATACAGTTTAATGTCAGATTGTGGATCTAAGCCTAGTAAATTTGATAAGACTATTATAGTCTTGATATTAGAATACGAAATTTCTTTAATATAACTAATAGAAAGACCTTTTAGTTCTGGAATAGGAGTATTTTCGTATTTTTCTTTTAGAAGGCGTACTAACTTAATTTCCTGTTCATTTCCGCTAAGTGAGGCTAATTTCTTTTCGAAGGCTTTATCTAATTTTAGGGCATCGACATCGGCGGGAAGGTTTAAATATCGACAAGCCATTTGCCTTAAGGCTGAAACTGAAGGAGCCCCTTCAATATCTTGTTTTGTTAGGCTAAAAGTAGAAGGGGGGGTGGCGGCTCTTACACTTTGATTTCCAGACGCCGGATTAAAATTAGCTTGAGCTGCAAATCTTGAACGAGGGGTTCTTACAGAATTCACTGGTAAAGGTCTTTGTGATGGAGAGATCTTAGGTGATTCTCCTCTAATACCTTCAAATACGTCCTGAATAGACTTGGTTTTGACCCACATAGTTGTGTGTTGTCCATTATCTGTTGTGACTGTCTTTTTATCCCAAAAATCTCCGCCAACTAACCATGAAAAAAAATTGCCTATTTTTTCAAATAGCCCCAGATTTTCCTTAATATAAAGATCACTTTTAACGGTAGTGCCTGTTGTTACTTTCCCTTCATCAGTACGATGTTCTACTTTGAGCTGATTCCCAATTATACTAAATTGATCGTCTTTCAGGTTGATGTCCATAGGTACTCTTGATGAAAAGGGTTTCTTAAATGACTAAAAGCTTTTTTTTAGAATTAAAACAACTTTAGTTCTTAGTCAAATAATTTATTTAATTAAGACGGTTTTGATAGGGTTTCCTTTTTATAAATAGTTGAAATTTTGTGTTTTGTAAGGAATAAGGCTGAATAAAGAAGGAATTATTTTTAAAACTAGCAAACAAGATCGTAAATAAATAATTTGCCTTGTCAACTGAGCTGTTAAGGCTCATAATTTTGGCTAATTTTTGATAAGTGCTTCCCTTTTTATGACTAAAAAATTTGCCGTAGCAACCTTAGGTTGCCGGACTAATCAATATGAAACCGCCGCTTTTATTCAGCAACTTCAAGCCCTTGGCTACCAAAGGGTCGAAGAAGAGGCCGATCTTTGTATTGTGAATACCTGCACTGTTACAGAATCTGCAGATAGTTCCTCTAAACATCAGATCAGACAACTTCATAAAAAACATCCCGGCGCTAAAATTGTCGTCACTGGGTGTCTTGCTGAAAAAGGGGAGAAAGAGCTGTTACAGTTACCTGGCGTCTCGGATGTTGTTTTTAATTCTCAAAAAGAAAATCTATTACAAATCATCCATCCCGATGAAAAGCTTCCTGAATTTAAGATTGATCATTTTGAAGGTCATACAAGAGCTTTTGTCAAAGTTCAAGATGGCTGTAATTCTTTTTGCAGCTATTGCATCATCCCTTATGTAAGGGGACGATCTCGATCAAGAACTCTTGATGAGATTGTTTCTGAAATAAAAGGGTTAATTGCTAACGGTTATAAAGAAATTGTCTTAACTGGGATCAATATTGGTGATTTTGATGGGGGAGATGGCTCTTGTAGACTCGCTGATCTTATTAGAGCGTGCGATAGACTTGAGGGTTTAAAACGGTTAAGAGTGTCTTCTATTGATCCTGATGAGGTGGATGAAAACTTAATACAGGCTCTTATTGAGGGAAAAACGACGGCTAAAAGTATGCATATTGTTCTTCAATCGGGATCTAATGCCATTTTGAAAAAAATGAATAGAAAATATACCCGGCAAGAATTTTTAAAAAGCTGTGAGAAACTCCTTGAGGCCCATCCTGATTTTTGTTTTACAACCGATGTGATCGTAGGATTTCCTGGGGAGACAGAAGAGGATTTTCAAGAAACTTTAGCTATTATGAAACAAATCCAATTTGCTAAAGTCCATATGTTCCCTTATAGCCCAAGAGAAAGGACGCGCGCGTTTTCCTATCCTCATCGTGTGGATCCTCAAGTGATGAATACCCGAAAACAACAGGTGCTTAGACAGGCTGAACACGACGCTTTTTTATTAAGACAAAACTATGTAGGAAAGCCTTTAGAAGTTTTAATTGAAACCTATGATGAAAAACTAGAGGCCTTTTTCGGCCACTCAGACAATTTTTTACCCGTTTATATTAAATCACAGGGTCT
This sequence comes from uncultured Chlamydiae bacterium, assembly GCA_903867585.1. Classification (GTDB taxonomy): domain Bacteria; phylum Chlamydiota; class Chlamydiia; order Chlamydiales; family Rhabdochlamydiaceae; genus CAIPRZ01. Next base: position 7,621 of record CAIPRZ010000121.1, on the reverse strand, counting down.
TAAATCTAACGATTTAGTGACCTGCACTCCAACAGAAAATTCACCCCTAGGTCTTTTAGCATCCTTATGACTATAGCTATTCATCAACGATTAAAACCTTTTAGCCATGAAAAAAAACAAAGAGTTTTAATCCCTGGTTCTTCCACTCTTTTGACCTTGTTTCCTTGTAAAATTATCGGCGAAGATTTTTTAAATAAAAGCACCCATTTTGTTTTAGATTTAAAAATTTCTGATTTCTATAAGGAGTTCACCACTGAAGTGGATTTTGACAAAAATCAAGCTAGAGTTTTTGGGGAGTGCAAAGAGGGATTTATAGAGTTAAAAATCTTTAAAGAAAATAAAGCCCTTTATATCCAATTAGAGCGGTTCAAACAAGAATCTCTTACCGTTTTTCTGAACGGTCAAGAGCACATTTTAAAGCTAAAACATCCATTAAAACTTGTTGAAGAAGCTTTTGAAAGTAAATCGGTCAATGAAAAGATTTACTTAGGGATCAGTAAAAAACAAGACGTCTCTCGGATCAATAAAGAGAGTTCGATGAAAGAGTTTTTACCTTTTCTTTTTTGTTTAGGTTCTAAATTAGAACTTCCTTTGCCGATTCCACAATCAGGCGTCCTCAATCTGGTTGATGAGCTTAAAATAGGATCTCAACCTCAAAGAGCTCTGATTTTAGAAAAGATCCTTAAAGGATTTTATTCCGATTTTTTTATACCAAGTCTTCAAGATGATTTTCATCAAGGTCTTCAAAATTTAGATGACACAAGACATTCAGCTCTTTATCTAAATCTTAAAATGGCTGTCTGGATTAAATCGTTTTTAGCAGCGCATAAAAATAGCGATCTTTTCATCTTGCATGATCTTCCAAGAGAGCTCATTGCAGGTAAAGCGTGTGCTTTAAGCTTTAGTTTTGGCAAAGTTCACCTTGAATGGACAAAAGGGTTCATCCGTCAAATGGTCTTAGATATTCAGGTTCCTTGTGATCTCAACATTCAATTCACTCGTGAAGTTAAAAAATTTAGAGTGAGAAAAAAAGGGAAAAAAATACCTTTAGCTACAAGCTTTGAACCCGGTATTTACCACTTCGATCAATTCCAAGCTTAAAGTACCTTGCTCTAAAAAGTTTTTTTTTGCATAGCATAAGGCTATGCTTGATACTTATAGACTTCATAATTTCACCTCTTATAATCCTCATTCCTTTTTAGGACGTCATTCATTGGATGAGGAGTATGATGTTATCGCCGCCTACCGCCCAGGATTTATCGATTGTTATGCTCAAATTGATGATGAACTCATTAGACTTGAGAAAGGGGAGCAGGAGGGGATCTTTTATGAAAAAATTCCCAAAAAGATTAAAACCTATAAGCTCTATCATACCTCGGGTCTTTTAGCTGAAGATCCCTACTTATTTGGTCCTGTTCTTTCAGAAGTAGATCAATATTTATTTGCTAAAGGGGTCCATTACAAACTTTATCAAAAGCTTGGCGCCCATGCCTTAACGATTAATGGAATTAAAGGGGTCCATTTTGCTGTTTGGGCTCCTTCGGCTGCCAAGGTTTCTCTCATCGCTGATTTTAACCATTTTTGTAAAAAAACAAATCCGATGCGATCCCTTGGTTCTTCCGGTATTTGGGAGCTTTTTGTTCCGGGTCTTAAAGAGGGGGAAAAATATAAGTTTTGTATTACCACAGCTTATGGACAAGAATTGATTAAAACAGATCCCATGGCGCATGGGTATGAGTTAAGACCTAAAGAGGCAGCCTGTGTAACTCAATCCCGCTTTCTTTTTAATGATGAAGCCTATTTAAATACACGAGCTTCTAAAGATCATACAAAAATCCCGATCAACTGTTATGAACTGCACTTAGGCTCTTGGAAAAAAGGGCTTCTATTTAAAGATGCCGCGTTTGAGCTGGCAGCTTATGCTAAATTGATGGGTTACACTCATATTCAATTATTACCTATTCTTGAGCATCCGCTTGATGAATCGTGGGGCTATCAAGTTACCGGTTTTTTTGCTCCCAGTTCCAGGTATGGAACCCTTGATGATTTTAAGTTTTTTGTAAATCACCTCCATCAAGAAGGGATCGGGGTTATTGTTGATTGGGTTCCAGCTCACTTCCCATCCGATGAATTTGCATTAGCCAAATTTGATGGAACTTGTCTTTATGAGCACCAAGATACTAGAAAAGGCTTTCATCCTCATTGGCAAACTCTCATTTTTAATTATGGCCGCCACGAGGTTAAAAATTTTCTCATGGCCTCAGCTCTATTTTGGCTTGAAGAATGTCATGTGGATGGACTAAGAGTCGATGCGGTCGCATCCATGCTTTATTTAGATTATGGGCGAAAAGAGGGGGAGTGGATTCCTAATGAATACGGCGGTAAAGAGAACCTTGAAGCGATTGATTTTATAAAACACCTTAATGCTGTTGTCCATTACCATTGCCCAGGGGTTTTAATGATCGCTGAAGAGTCGACCTCCTTTTGTGGAGTCACTCATTCTTTAGACTACTCAGGACTTGGATTTGATTTAAAATGGAATATGGGTTGGATGAATGATACTTTAAAATATTTTTCTCACGATCCGCTCTATCGCAACCATCATCACCATCTTTTGACCTTTGGAATGATCTATGCTTATTCTGAAAAATTTCAATATGTCCTATCACACGATGAAGTAGTTCATGGTAAAAGATCGCTGCTTTCTAAGATGCCCGGGGATTTATGGCAAAAATTTGCGAACCTACGATTGCTTTTAGCTTATATGATGACTCTACCTGGTAAAAAATTGAGCTTTATGGGTAATGAGCTTGGTGATTATGAAGAGTGGAATATGGAACGCTCTTTATCATGGCACCTTTTAGCCAATTATGAAAGTGTCGGCATTAAAAAGCTTGTGAGAGATTTAAATCATCTTTATCTAAATGAATCAGCCCTTCATCAAAAAGATCATGATCCTTCAGGATTTGAATGGGTCTGTTTGGATGATTCTAAAAATAGCGTACTTGCTTTTTTAAGAAAATCAGACAACCATAGCCTACTTGTGGTTTTAAATTTTACTCCCCAAGTTCACGATAATTATGATCTCTATCTTCCCTATGGTTCCTCATTAAAACTAAAAATGAATACCGATGAAGGAACTTATGCAGGTTCTAATTATCCGGTATCTTTTAGCTCTTCAAAATGGGAACATTCTGATAGGATGAAAGTTACATTAAATCTTCCACCCTTAGCCTGTTTAATATTTGATCTTTATTTATGACCGATGATCTTAAGCGCTATAAAGAACTCATCAAACTCATTAGCCATCACGATAAGCTCTATTATGAAGAATCAAATCCAGAGATTTCTGATTTTGATTATGATCAGCTGATTTTAGAGCTCAAAAAAATTGAAAAAAAACATCCCGATTTTATAACCAGCGCCTCGCCCTCTCAAGTTCTTGCCGATAAACCGACAAAAGGCTTTAGGCAAAAAAAACATGATGTGCCGATGCTTTCTTTGGGTAATACCTATACCTATGAAGAGATCAAAGCCTTTATGGATCGGGTTACTAAAGAAATTGAAAAAGGGCCTATTTTCTACAATTGTGAACTAAAAATGGATGGAATTGCCATCTCAGTGAAATATGAAAACGGCAAGCTTACTCAAGCCCTTACTCGTGGAGATGGGGTTCAAGGGGATGATGTCACTGCCAATATTTTAACAATTAATCGCTTACCCAAAAATTTAAAAGACCACTACCCCAAAGTGTTAGAATTAAGGGGTGAGGTTTATATGCCTCATGCGGTTTTTGAAAAATTGAATAAAGAAAAACAGGAACTTGAAGAGCCTTTATACGCTAATCCAAGAAATGCAGCGTCTGGATCTCTTAAAATGCTCGATCCCCATGAGGTTAAAAAAAGGGAGCTTGATATTGTTTTTTATGGAATCGCTCAAGCAGAAGATTTTGAGTTAGAAAATCAGCATGAGCTTAATCCCTATTTGGAAAAATGGGGATTACCTCATCAAAATAAGTCTCATATCTGTTTAGCTAAAAATCTAAAAGAGATCCAAGAGTATGCTGAAAAAATCCAGCATCTAAGATCTAAGCTGCCTTTTGATATCGATGGAATCGTCATTAAATTAGATCATATTGCTTATCATGACAGATTAGGATTTACAGCCAAAACGCCCCGCTTTGCCATCGCTTATAAATTTGCGCCCGAAGCGGCTAAAACCAAATTATTAGATATTACCCTCCAAGTGGGAAGAACCGGTATTATCACTCCTGTTGCAGAACTTGAGCCGGTATTGCTTGCTGGCTCCACGATTTCTCGTGCAACGTTACATAATGGAGATGAAATCGAGCGAAAAGATATCCGGATCGGCGATGAGGTCTTTATTGAAAAAGGGGGCGATGTAATCCCCAAAGTAACTGGGGTTAATAAAAACGCAAGACCCCATGAATCTAAAAGTTTTCATATGCCCACAAAATGTCCAAGCTGTGGCCATAGTTTACATAAAAAAGAAGATGATGTGGGTATCTACTGTCTCAACTTTAAAGGGTGTGATGAACAAAAAATCCGGTTTCTCCAATTTTTTGTTTCTAAAAACGGCCTTGATATTGAGCATCTTGGCGAGAAGGTTGTAAGAGCTTTATACGCCCACCATTTTGTCAAAGAGCCAGCAGATTTTTTTAATTTGAGCGAAAAACAGCTGAGCCAGCTTGAAGGATTTAAAGATAAATCGATACAAAATGTCTTATCAGCATTGCATAAAGCTAAAGGTGTAAGTTTAGCTAGGCTCTTGCAATCGCTTGGAATTCCTTCAGTGGGAACAAGTCTTGCCCTTATGCTTTCTAAGCATTTTCATGATCTAGAAGCCCTTTCAAATGCTAGTATGGCCTCACTTGTAAAAATTGAGGGGATAGGAGAAAAATCAGCTGGCAGCATTTATGATTTTTTTCATGACCCTAATAAAAAACAGATGATTTTCCATCTTATAGAAGCTGGTTTAAAAATTGAGAATAGTCCGATTAAACTGATTAAAGGACACCCTTTTGAAGGAAAAACTTTTGTTTTAACAGGAACACTTGAAAAGTATTCTCGTGATGAAGCTAAAGCTTTAATAGAAGAAAGGGGGGGCAAAGTTTCTGGAAGCGTTAGCAAAAAAACCGATTTTGTCCTTTATGGAGAAGAAGCGGGCTCTAAACTTGAAAAAGCCAAAGAGCTTAAAGTACCGCTTCTTACAGAAGAAGAATTTGTGAACAGGCTTAAATAAGTTTAAGCGGTTCAAGGCCTTGTAATTTGGCGTGAAGAGTCTGATGGCTAAAGCCAGTAACTGTCACTTTTTGCAAAGTACCAATCAAAGCATCAGGACCTTCAAAATGGACATTTTTCCAGCAGCGGGTGCGCCCTTTTAAAAACTTCTCGTCCTTGATCCTTTTTTCGACAAGCACTTCAACCACTTGACCAAGCATATTATGCCTTTCTTGATTAGCAAGTTCAGCTTGTAAATCTAAAAGTTTATGTAAACGCTCGTTTTTCACCTCTTCAGAAATATCATCCTTCCATCTAAAGGCAGGAGTCCCTTTTCGAGGGCTATATGAAAAGATAAAACCGACCGAATAGCCGATATTTTTATAATGATCATAAGTCATTTGGAATTCTTCATCGGTCTCTGAGGGGAATCCAACAATAATATCGGTCCCTAAAGAGACATTAGGAACAGTTTTTTTAAGAAGATCTACTTTTTCAAGATACTGATCGATGGTATAGATGCGGTGCATCTTTTTTAAGATACGATCAGAACCTGCCTGCATGGGGAAGTGGACGAATTCACAAACCGATTTTAAATCTCTAATAGCTGTCATAAGCTCAAAGGTGATATCAACCGGATGTGAGGTCATAAATCGGATCCTTTCAAGTCCCTTAATGGCATCTAGCTTGTATAAAAGATCATGGAAAAGGGTTTGCCATTCAGGCTTATCTTTACCATAGCTATTGACGTTTTGCCCAAGTAGGGTGATCTCTTTATAACCTTGATCTACAAGCTTCTGGCACTCTTCGATGATGCTTTCAGGAGATCTTGAGACCTCTTGTCCTCTTGTATAAGGGACCACACAATAGGTGCAATACTTGTCGCAGCCACGGATAATAGAGACGTAGGCTTTAATTTTATCATCACGCTCAGCGCTTAAATAATCTAAATTCTCTTCAAAACGGTCATCGGTCCGTATCACAGGTCGTGAGGTGGCAAGGGTTTGGTCTAAAACTTGATTAAGATCCATGATGTTATTGGTACCAATAACAAAATCGATGTAAGGAAGTTTTTTAAAAAGAGTCTCTTTTTTAGCCATCGCCATGCAGCCGGTAACCCCGATCATTGGCCTATTTTTAGTAGATTTAGTCATTTTACCAATTTTACCCATGACTTTTCGCTCAGCAAGGTCTCTAATAGAGCAGGTATTAAAAATCATGAGATCAGCTGTCTCTTCGTCATCTGTCCGTAGAAGACCCCGTTTTTTTAGGCTTCCGGCCATAATCTCGGTGTCCAGCTCATTCATCTGGCAGCCATAGGTCTTAACAAAGAAAGTTTTTAATTCGCGCATAGAGCCTCGTCTTATATAAGGCGTAGAGGATACCTGAGTCCAAAGAGTTTGACAAGATGGTAATAAATAATTTTAATCTAAAAACTCTTCAGCAGTTTCTTTGCAAAAAAAAACCAAACCCGATATAGTAAAGCCCAATTTAAAAAAGTACAATTCACAGGCAACAGTCATGGTCGTCAATAAACAACAACAAACTACGCTTTTAACGAAAGAACAGGCCGTCAAAGACCAAAAATGGTTAGTTCTTGATGCAAGCGGAAAAACTTTAGGGCGTTTTGCCTCAGAAGTGGCAAAAATCCTTAGAGGTAAACACAAAACAACCTTTACTTCCCACGTAGAAAGTGGTGATGGAGTGATTGTAGTCAACGCCGATAAAATCGTTGTTACTGGCAATAAAGAAGCCCGTAAAATCTATCATTATTACACCGGCGCTATGGGCGGTCTTCGCGAAGTGCCTTACAGAACGATGAAAGCTAGAAAACCTGATTACATCATTTTCCATGCCGTAAAAGGGATGATGCCAAAAACTCGTCTTTCTGAGCACCAAGTAAGAAGACTAAGAGTTTTTGCTGGAACCGATCATGGCATGAATGCTCAAAACCCAATCGTTGTTAACATTTAATTTTAAGAGACCTTATGAAAGAATATATCGGAACAGGACGAAGAAAAACAGCTGTGGCCTCTGTTAGATTACGCAGCGGAAGTGGTAAAATTGATGTAAACGGTAAAGACTTTTCTGTTTATTTCCCTTTAGAGCTTCAAAGAAAAACAATCTTAGCTCCGCTTGAAAAAATCGGAACTAACGGTCAATACGATATGGTAATCCGCGTTAAAGGTGGTGGTATTGAAGGTCAAGTGATTGCAGCCCGTTTAGGGATTTCAAGAGCTTTAGTTCTTCAAAACGACCTAGTAAGACCTGATCTAAAAGAGATGGGTTATCTTACTCGCGATTCTCGTCGTAGAGAGCGTAAAAAATATGGTCATGCCGGAGCGAGAAAACGCTTCCAATTCTCCAAACGTTAAAAGATC
>CAIPRZ010000120.1 GCA_903867585.1 uncultured Chlamydiae bacterium | reverse complement strand
GATTTAATAAACTTCTATCTTTATTTAAAATCCAAAGGATTGAATAGACTAAAGCCAAATGATGTAATTTGAGCTTATTCGAAATAGCTTTAAAATGCTGAAAACCAAAAATCATAAGATAAGGTCCATCGGATAAAAGCGACCATGTTCCCCTATCCAAGATTCCTATCATGAGGGTGGCTAAAAATAAAAACGGGCCAGTACATGTGTAAACATAATCTCTCATAAAGGGCCCTTTCAAGTTGATTTTAGAATATGAACGATGGAATAAAACCCTTTTTCAAATCTATCAAGCGAAAAATGCTCATTAGGAGCATGAATGTTATCGGTATCAAGTCCAACGCCCATTAGCGCCACATTGGAGGTGCTAAGGCTACTTAAAAGACCAACAATGGGAACGGAAGCTCCTGACAGTCCAATCCAGGCTTTATGATTAAAGGCCGATTCTAAAGCGTCTTTAGCCTTTTGAACACTTGAGACCTCAAAGCTTGTATAAAAGCTTGAAGCTTTTTGATGGACCTTAAACGTTAAATTAAACCCATTTGGTGTCTTATTTTCTAAATGCTTTTTACAAGCTTTTATAAATTGCTCTGGATTTTGTCCTTTACCAAGACGACAAGAAATTTTAGCAGTGGCCATTTTAGGTAAAACTGTTTTTACCCCCTCTTGTAAATAGCCTACAAAAAGTCCATTGATTTCAAACGTGGGAAGGAGCCAATTAGCCTCTCTTGGAGTCACATTTTTAGGAATACAAAAAGCATGGACATCAAAACTTTTCATCAGATGGCTTTTATCAAAGGAAAAATCAATCACTTCAAGGTCTTTAGAAGACAATTGTTCTAAACCTTCATAAGCTCTTTCAATGGCAATAAAACCCTCCTCATTAAAACAAGAGGCCATCATTTCAGAAAGAGCTCTTAATGGGTTGTAAACTACCCCGCCATACATACCTGAATGAAGATCAACATTACTATTTTTAATGATAACTTCAAAAGCGCAAAGTCCCCGCATCCCTAAAACGATAGAGGGCATGGTGGAAGATTTGGCATCAAAATCAACCACATAAAGCTCATCGCTTTTAAGTTTATCTTTGATCTTATTTAAAATGATTTCTGTTCCGTGACTGCCTGACTCCTCTTCCCCTTCAATAACAAGTTTAAGATTACAATTTTTTAACCCTTTTTCTGTTTCAATATAGGCTTTTATAGCCATTAGGGTATAACAAAGCTGCCCCTTGTTATCTTGAGCTCCTCGAGCATAAACAGCCCCCTGTTTAATTACGGGCTCAAAAGGAGGATTATCCCAAAGATTATCAGGATCAGAGGGCTGAACGTCTGTATGTCCATAAAACATTAAAGTCGGCAAATCATCACTGACATGGCGACTGGCAAAAATAAGATAATTTTTATTCTCTTCATGGATCTCTATTTCAAAGTCTAAAGACTCTAAAAAAGAAGCCACTAGTGATGCTGCTTGATGACACTGTTTTTGATACTTAGAATCTGTAGAAATACTGGGGATTTTTAAAAGATCAAAATAAAACTCTAAGATTTCTGTTTTATTTTTTTGGAAATAGAGGTGATAGTCTTGTAAGTTAATGGGCATCTTTTGAAAGGGCATCATCTTGAAGATAACTTTGAGCATTTTCTATAAGCATAGCTGCTAAACAGCTATCCCCTTCATAAGTCATCTCTACATTCATTCTCCCTTTCTCATCAGGATGTGAACACGTAATAAGGACATAACAAGCATGATCTTTAGATAATTTATTTCTCAAAGCTTTAGAAATAGGGACCACTGTTGCTTGCTTACTACCTAGTTTTGATTGACTCATAGCTACCTTGAAAAAAGGGTTTTTTTTATAATGACTGTTTTCATGACATATCGGCTAATATTTAGCAACCAACCTCTTAAGAATAGTTCTGTCATCTATTGTTAATCCACAAAGAAATAAAAAAAATAGAGCAAAAAAAAAGACGAAACTTTATGAAGATTCTTATCTAACAAAGGACTCATATGTTCAGATTTTCTACCTACTTGTCTCTTGCACTTACATCATCGTTGTTCTGTGAAGAAATAAGCACTCAAGTTGATGATAAAAATGCACAAGAAGTTACAGTAGCAGTACCTGAAGAAAATGCAGTTAAAGAGATTACAAAATCTAGCGATGACTTTTCATCATTATTTGATGATGAATCGCCTCAAGCTGCCAAACCTCAAAAAACCTACTACCAGGAAGAATCAACCACCTCTTACAAGCAACCCTCCCGATCAGCAGATCATGGAATGATGTCACAAGAGGAAATGCTCAATCCTTCCAAAAACCATTTTATGGTTTATGGCGATTTTTTATATTGGCAACCGTTTGTTAACGATGCTACCTGGGCTCAGCAAAGTACAACCGAAGCAAATAACGACTCCTTTTACACTAACTATAGCTTTGATTTTTCATGGGACTATGGATTTAGAGTAGGGGCTCTTTATAAAACACGCTGGGAAAGTTTAATTTTTGATGCGAACTGGACCCATTTTTACACGACCTCTACTAATACGGTACAAAACTCTTCTGGTTTATCTGTCTATAATATACCGCCATTTAGTACTTCAGATCCTTTTTTTTCAAAAGCTAATGCTTCTTATAATTTAAAATTTGATCAATTTGATTTTTGTTTTAATAAACCTGTCATGTTGACCAAAAGATTTAATCTTATGCCTTTTATTGGGGCAAGAGGCCTTGTAATTCAACATAAACTGAATGTATCACAAATAATAACAAGCCAAGATCCTAATATTACCAATTCTATTAACCAAAAAAATAACACCTATGGGATTGGCCTTGTTTCTGGACTTAATAGCCGAATAAAATTGGGTAAAGGATTTGGCTTTCACGCTGGTGGAGACTTTTTTATAGGATATGGAAGTAATAATTCTTATCTGACTCGAAATTATACAGAAAAAGGTGTAGAAGTAGATACTACTTCTTCAGACAATTATACTCAAAAAACCAATAGCACAAAAAGTATGCTTGATGTGATGGCTGGATTGGATTGGCATAACCAACCCACCGATGAATCATTTGATTTCTTCGTCTCTGCAGGCTATGAATTCATTTATATCTTCAATTCACCAACGTTTATAAATCCTTCTATATTGTCTCAAAACTTGTCTCAAAACTTCGGTTTTCAAGGCTTAACTGTTAGAGCGGGTTTTGGATTCTAAAAAATATTCTACCTAAGCTATGCCAGTTTGGTATAGCTTGGATAGCTGATTGACAGGACTTAGTTTTTGATTCATAATTTAAGCAATCATTCTTATTAAAATAAGGTCTTTTTTATGAATATGTTTAAGCGTATAGGACTTTTTTTACTTGTTAACCTCTGTGTTGTACTAACACTCTCTTTTTTAATTCAAGCTCTTGGCATCAAACCCTATTTAACAAAAAATGGACTTGATACCACATCCCTTCTTGCATTTTGCTTTATCTGGGGTATGGGTGGTGCTTTAATTTCCTTGCAGCTTTCAAAATTCATCGCAAAATCGATGATGGGTATTCAAATACTAAGTGATAGACCCTCAAGCGCCCAATACACAAAACTTGTCCACCTCGTTCACAGATTATCTCATCTTGCAGGGCTCAAGTATATTCCAGAAATTGGGGTTTATCAATCAGAGGAGATGAACGCTTTTGCCACAGGTCCTTCACAAAAAAGATCTTTAATTGCTGTCTCATCGGGGCTTTTAAATAAAATGAGCGATGATGAACTAGAAGGAGTTCTTGCCCATGAACTTGCCCATATAAAAAATGGGGACATGGTCACCATGACCTTACTTCAAGGGGTAGTAAACGCCTTTGTAATGTTTTTAGCCCGTATCCTAGCTTACGCTCTTACTGCTAAAGGAAGAAGCAATAATTCACGCCCCTCTTATGGGAGCTTTATGCTTTTTACCTATCTATTTGAGATTATATTTTTAATCGCTGGATCGATCGTGATTGCCGCTTTTTCACGCTATCGTGAATTTAGAGCCGATCGTGGGGGTGCAGAAACAGCTGGTAAAACTAATATGATTGCAGCTTTAGAAAGACTCCGCCTTGAAGTGAATAAAGAAGCCGCTCATCCAGCTCAAGCCCCTAAAGAGCAGCCAGCACTTGCTTATTTAAAAATCTCATCTCGTAAGCATAGTGGTTGGACCCGCTTTTTTGCATCCCACCCACCGCTAGAAGAACGTATTGCCCGCTTAAGAGCGCGCTAATCCGATATCTCGCAAGCGGGCTTCCCTAAAGGGAGTCCCGCAGGTTTTTTTTATGCTCTTATACAAAAGCTAAGTCTTTTAGAAGCTCTTGTTTAGATTGAGAAATGATAAGATCTATCGCTGCGATCTGCTCTAGGGTATTAAGCAGTGATTCTGAACAACTTTCATTAACAGCAACAGCTAGTAAAGCCTCGGGATTCTTTTTTTTGCATTCAAAGAGTTCATTAAAAAAAGCAAGATTTACAAGCTCTGCATCTAGCGGGTAGATGAGAATTTTTTCCCCTTCAAGCCACATAGATAGGAAATCATCAGAATAACCCATTAGATTTTTTAAAAGATTCTGACCTTTTGCCATGGCTTTAAGAAGCTCTTTTTTTCCAACCTGTACACATCCCATTTTTTCTATGGCACAAGAAGCGGCAATATTGGCAAGCTCAATGGAAGTTTCTATATCAAGACCAGAAGCATAAGCGACAGCTAAAGTGGCAAGCACAGTGTCACCAGCACCTGTTACATCAATAACCTCTTTAGCACAGGCAGCAAAATCTTGCCTTTGATCCTTTTTAAATAAACT
>CAIPRZ010000119.1 GCA_903867585.1 uncultured Chlamydiae bacterium | reverse complement strand
TTGTAATTTTTTTTTGAAAAACCTTATCTTCGCTTATTTTTTTTAGTAAAGATTTTATATGAAATTCTTGATCTAAAGAGGTCTTAAAATCACTTTCTAAATTAACATTTTTAAGAAGTTCTACTTTTTCAAAATTTATTTGACCATCGGGGGCGATGATAAGCTCAGCGAGTTGTTTAGCGCGTTGTCTATATAAAACAAGATTTTTAGAAAATATCTGGCAATTGGCTGTAAGCTTTTGTTCAAGCTCTATATCGATAAGGTCCATAAAATTCCGCTGTAAATTTATACCCTTTGAAAAACAATATTTTTATTCAACATAAATTGCTTTAAAAGCAGCAGGAAAAAATTAGGATTATCGTTACAATGGTGTAATCAAAACAAACTAAACTTTTTTTATTATGCTTATTCATGTCGATCAAAAACCTCTCGATGCTTCAGGGCTCCCTACCTACCTTGATTTAGCATTAAAATTAAATCTAAAAGATCCCGCTCAAGCCCTAGCTGTTGAGGTTAATGGAAAGTTGGTTGATTTAAGTACACCTGTCAATGCGGAAGACCAAGCTCGTTTCGTCTCTTTTGAAGAAAAAGAGGGAGAGCAATTATTTTGGCATAGCTCAGCTCACGTTTTAGCGCAGGCGGTAATGCGTCTTTATCCTGAGGCGCAGCCAACAATAGGTCCAGCGATTGATCAAGGATTTTTTTATGATTTTGGCAATCTAACGATTGCTGAAGAAGATTTAGAAAAGATTGAAGAGGAAGCAATTAAAATTTGTCAGGAAAATTACGCGCCTGAGCGAATAGTGATTGAAGGGAAGAAAAAAGCTAAAGAGATGTTTAAAAATAATCCCTTCAAAGTAGAAATCATCGACGCCCTTGATGACGATGGGATTTTTACAGCTTATAGACAAGGAGAATTTCTTGATCTTTGCCGCGGTCCCCACCTACCAAAATTAGGAAAAATTAAAGCATTTAAAGTTCTTAAAACTTCAGGGGCTTATTGGCGCGGTGATTCAAAAGGGCCTATGCTTACCCGTCTTTATGGAATTTCATTTCCTGATCGCAAACAGCTCAAGGCTTATTTAGACCGTATTGAAGAGGCAAAAAAAAGAGACCATAAAGTTCTTGGTCCGAAGTTAGATTTATTTTCTATTAAAGAAGAAGCTCCAGGAATGCCATTTATTCACGCTAAAGGAATGGTAATGTGGAATGCTCTCATTAACTTTTGGAGAAAACTTCACCAAGATCATGATTATGTCGAAATAAAAACACCTCAGTTGATGAGCCAATCGTTATGGGAAACTTCTGGACATTGGTACCATTATAGAGAAAATATGTACCATTTTGAAATTGAAGATCGTCATTACGCTATCAAGCCTATGAATTGTCCTGGATGTATGCTTTATTTCAAATCATCATCTCATTCCTACAGACAACTTCCATTAAGAATTTCAGAATTAGGACATGTTCATCGTCACGAGGCTTCGGGGGCTTTGTCTGGACTTTTTAGAGTGCGTAGCTTCCACCAAGACGATGCTCACTTATTTATGAAGCCTTCTGAAATTAAACAAGAAATTCATAATGTTTTAGAACTTGTTGATACGCTTTATAAAACATTTAATATTAGCTATAGATTAGAACTTTCGACACGACCTGAAAAAAGTATCGGCAGTGATGAAGATTGGGAAGCGGCTACTTTAGGTCTTCAAGGAGCTCTTGATGAATGGGGTGAACCTTATCGTATTAATGAAGGGGATGGCGCTTTCTACGGACCAAAGATTGATATCCATATTCAAGATGCTTTGCAAAGATCATGGCAATGTGGAACCATACAATTAGACATGTCGCTTCCAGAAAAATTTGATCTTGAATACACCGATCACGACGGTAAGATTAAGCGTCCTGTTATGGTTCATAGAGCTATTTTTGGTTCTATAGAACGGTTTATGGGAATTATTATTGAGCATTTTGCAGGCAGATTCCCATTATGGATCTCTCCAAGACAAATTCGTATTTTACCAATTGCTGATAGGCATCATGAGTATGCTTTAAGCTTAAAAAAAGAGCTTAAAGAAAAAGGATTCCAGGTAGAGGTTGATCTTCATGCAGAATCTTTAAATAAAAAAGTGCGTAATGCGCAACTTGATCAGGTAAATTATATGATAACCCTTGGAGATAAAGAGCTGGAAGAAGAGAAAATTTCTGTCAGACACCGAGAGGGGATCCAACAAAATCAAATAGACCTTGCGTTTTTCATTAAAAAGATCCAAGAAGAAATTAATGATAAATCATTGACACCCTATTTGGAGCCTTAAATGAAAAAAATTGCTGTCAGTAGCTTTAAAGGCGGTACGGCTAAAACCTCTACCTGTTTACATCTAGCGTCAGCGTTGAGTTTATATCATAAAAAAAAAGTATTGCTGATTGATTTTGATGCGCAAGCTAACCTTACAACAGGCCTTGGTTATGATCCCGATGCACAAGATAGTATGGCTGCTGTCTTGCTCGGCAAAAAAAGTCTATCTGAGGTCATTGTTCCCACCTGTATTCCTTCTCTAGATCTTGTCCCAGCGGATACCTGGCTTGAAAGAGTTGAACTGACTGGACAACTGGCATCGGATCGCTATTCCCATGAAAAACTAAAAAATGTTTTGCATTCTATAGATTATGATGTTGTTATTATTGACACACCTCCCTCTTTATGTTGGTTAACCGAATCGGCCCTCATTGCATCTGATTATTCTTTAGTTTGTGCCACAGCAGAATTTTACAGTGTAAAAGGGCTGCAGAGATTAAGTGAATTCCTTCTAAATGTCTCATCAAGACATTCCTTAGATGTTATCGGAGTGGCCCTTTCTTTTTGGAATCCAAGAGGGAAAAATAACGAGACGTTTTTAGATGTTATTGAATCAACGTTTCCTGGAAAATTGCTCGATAATAAGGTGCGCCGAGATATTTCCGTTGCTGAAGCTTCAGCTTATGGAAAGCCTATTTTTTCAGTAGCACCCAAAAGTCGTGCTGCTGAAGATTATGTGAAGTTAACAGAAGAAATCTTAGCTAGAATGTAAACATGAAAAAAATTAATCAACTCCTTGCTGATCGGTTAAAAAATCCTCAGGACAAAACGACAAAAATGAAAGAGATGGCCACTCTTTCTTCAGAAGGTGGTCTATCGAGTTTTTCAGGGGTATTTCAAATACAACCACTAGAAGATATCGATAAAGATAAACTACAAAAGATTTTAGTTCAGTATGGTCCTGAAGGGGTTGATACCCAAAAAGATTTTCAACAGTTAGCTGTTCTCACATCAGAAGTAAAAGCGATCACATCCCAAGCAGCTATTTTGCACGGAGAGCGGATCAAAAAAGCGCAAAGCCTTCTTAAAAATTATCAAGAAGGAGCTTTTACGGCCTGGCTTATGGCTACCTATGGTAATAGACAAACGCCTTATAATTTTCTCTACTATTATGATCTTTATATGGCGATGCCAAAGCATCTCCAGCCAAAACTTGATGCAATGCCAAGACAAGTTGTCTATACACTTGCCGCTCGTCAAGGGGAATTGGCTTTAAAAGAAGCCCTGATTGCTAATTTTTCTTCTCAAAATAAACAAGAGCTTCTTGAGCAAATCAAGCTCTCTTTCCCTTTAAAAGAAGGGGATAAAAGGAATCGAAAACTCTCATCGAGTATTCTTTCAGCTGTTGATAGAATGCAAAGATCTATTGATGTTCTCGGTATGAAGATCACTAAAGATGAAAAAAAAGCCTTGATTAAGAGACTTAAAAAAATGATCCAAACCGTAGATCAGCTTTAATGAGTTTAGATTATCATTCTCCACTTGCTTCAAGATATTGTTCAACTTACATAAGAGCCCTTTTTTCTGAAAAAAAACGGGCCCAAGTTTTTAGACAGCTTTGGGTAATTCTTGCCCAAATAGAAAAAAAATTAGGACTTCCCATAGAGCAAAAAGCGATCGATCAGATGCTTTTATATGTCGATGACATCGATCTTGATGAAATTAATAGATTAGAACAAACAACGCATCACGAC
>CAIPRZ010000118.1 GCA_903867585.1 uncultured Chlamydiae bacterium | reverse complement strand
GCTTAATCACCTTCTTTAATTTCAAAATCGTGGGTAATTTCAACTGATTTGGATAGCATGATCGAAGCTGAGCAATAATTTTAACCATTATAGATAAACCTATGAAAACTGCGTACACCTTTGATGATGTAGCTTTAGTTCCTCAATTTAATAATATACCCTCAAGGACTGAACCATCCCTTGACACCTGGCTTACAAAAAATATAAAAATTGGTATGCCCCTTTTGGCTGCCAATATGGATACAGTCGTCAATGAAGCCTTAGCTGATGTGCTTATCTCTCAAGGTGGAATACCTATTTTCCATAGATTTACCGATTTTGAGACCCAAAAAAAATGGGTGATGAAATATCAAGAAAATACTTTTATTTCCTGCGGGATCTTGCGTATTGAAGAAACAAGAGAACTATTAACACTTGGAGCACGTGGGGTTTGTATCGATGTAGCCCATGGACATAGCGATCGGATGTTCCATTTTGTCCAAGAACTCAAAAAAACCCATCCCCATAAAGATGTGATTGCAGGCAATGTTTGCACAGCCATGGCTTATCATGATCTTGTCAATGCAGGCGCTGATGCGGTTAAAGTAGGCGTTGGGCCAGGGGCTGCTTGTACCACTCGTATGGTTACAGGATTTGGAGTGCCACAATTTACTGCCATTTCTGAATGTGCAAAAGTAGCTGAAAAACTCAGGGTTCCACTGATTGCTGATGGGGGAATCAGTTCTTCAAGAGAGCTTGTTATTGCTTTAGCGGCCGGGGCTAGTACCGTTATGATCGGTAAAAAATTTGCTCTCACGGAAGAAAGCGCTGCCCAAAAAAGGACTCATGAGGGAATGCGGCAAGCTAAATATCGTGGGCAAGCTTCCAGTGATTTTCAAACCGATTTTTATGGAAAAGTTAAAGATAAAACCGTAGCTGAAGGTGAGGCTTTTTGGGCCCCTGTTTCTGGAACGACTCTGCAATTTATTGATCAAATGCTAGGCGGGCTCCGTTCAGGATTAACGTATGGAGGAGCGCGTAATATTAAAGAGCTCCAACGAAAAGCAGAATTTGTGAACGTGACCTCAAACTACATGCTAGAGAGTAACATACGAAAGAACTAATGAGCTCCCCATCAAAAGAACGATTTTTTGATTCTCTTCACGGATTTATTCATGTAAGTCCTGAAGAGAAAAAGCTTTTAGAACATCCTGCTTTCAACCGGCTCCACTATCTTCATCAGCTAGGGTTAGCTTATTTAGTCTATCCAGGAGCCACTCATTCGAGGTTTGAACACACTTTGGGTGTGATGCATCTTGCCACAAAAATCTATGATCAGCTTTTTGAAAAAACCAATTTCTTTCATCGTCAAGCGCTCCGTCTTGGCGCTTTATGTCATGATCTTGGACATTTGCCCTTTTCGCATACGGCAGAAAATTTATTGTTAGGGGAGTATGGTCATGAAAAAAAGAGCGTGGAACTTATCCTTTGGTTAAAAAAGGAAAAGGTTTTTGAGTCTTTTGAAAAAGTTTATCCAGACCTCATAAAACTGGTCATTAAAATTGCCGTCTCTCCCCATGTCTATAATTCCTATTTTCCAAAAGACAGTTACACCGATGAAGAGCTTGTTTTAGCCTCGATTGTTAGCGGTGATTATTTTGGCTCTGATCGTATCGATTATCTAACTCGTGATAGTAGATCGACAGGCTTGAGTTTAGGGTTATGTGATTTTGCACAGCTTATTGAAATGCTGGCTATTGTGCCTATTGAACAAAAACCTGTTATCGTCCTTAAAGAAGAGGGGCTTCTTGCAGCTGAGGGACTTTTAATGGCAAGGCACTATATGCAACAAAGAGTTTATAAATACCCAGCCGTCCTCTCTTATAATGAGGCTCTAAAACAGTTTCTTGTTAAAACAAACTTGTTAGATTTTAAAAACATGGGCCCCGCAGAATATATTCATTATACCGATGCCTGGCTTACCCAAGAATTTTTACAAGCCAGCTACAGCCCGAGCTCCCCTGGATTTTTAGAAGCGCTAATTTTAACTAAAAAAGGGGAGAAGCAGCCAGCTGTAAAATTTATAAGATCCAAACAAACAGCGCTTATCCCTTTAATCGTTCTTAAAAAGAATCAGACTCTAGAGTCTCTTGTTCCTGTCGATATTGATAAGGGTCTATTTTCTCAAATTTAGAGTTTTAATATTATATACGCAACTCATTGATGGTAAGTGTATTACCATATAAAAACTGTATTCTTAAGGGGTTTCTAAGACTAAAATTAACTAGCACTAGATTGGTATTTAACTCTTTGAAAAAGAAATACTTACATTTATTCACGGCGCATGGGATAGAAATAAAATCTACTAAACATAGTATGTTAATTTATTGTTAATCGAAGCGTTGCCAATCTATTCAATTATTATATTTGTTATAATAGTAGCAATTTTATAATTAACTTTATTATTTTATGAATATTTTAATAAATCCAGCAGCTAGTTCAGCCCGACTTATTGAAAATCTGATTATTTGCGAAGAAAAGGCAACCAATCTTGTTTCAAAAGGGGTTTGTCATGTAACCAGTAAAATGATCAGTACGCTGGTTTTCCCCATTTTTTTAGCTTTAGAGCTCACTTTAAAACGTATCCCAAAGCTCTTAATAGCATGCCTATGTAATGATCAGAAAAAAATAGCCAGTCGTTTCGATAAAATTCAAAAATTTGTCTATTCATTTTTTTTTAGCCCCCTTGGTCTTTTGACTGCTGATGCAGTATCGACATTTTTTTTAAAAAAGAATCATCGTGCAGATTCAGTAACCCCTTTTGGAGTAGAAAATATCTTTGGGGCTACTAGTAAACACATTATAGCACCTAAAACTAAAGATGAGCTTCTTGAGTGTGTACAGCAAGCCATTAAAGAAAATAAGCAAATTTCTGTTATTGGAGCTGGTTTTAGTCAAGGGCCTCAAACAGTACCTTACCAAGACAATCATCTTGTTCTGAACCTAAAACACCTCAATCACGTAAAGATATCTGATGATAAGACTACCGTTACTTGTGGAGCTGGTGCTAATTGGGAACAAGTGCAAAAGCATGTAAACGGACATAAAAAGTCTGTCATTGTTAAACAGGCCTCAGATCCGTTTTCTGTTGGTGGATCTATTTCTATCAATTGCCATGGCTGGGCTCATGCAGAAGGGACTTTAGCTCAAACGGTTGAAGAATTAGAAATAATTAATGCCGAAGGAAACCTTGAAACTATCAAAAAAGATGATGAAAAATTTGGATGTTTTTTTGGTACTCTTGGTTATTTTGGGGTGATTGTATCAGCTAAACTTCGTTTAGAAGACAATACTGAATTACTTGCGCAATGCGAAGAAATTGACACCTCAGATTTTACAAATAATTATGAAACTAAAATCCAAAAAGACGCATCGGTGCCCTTATTTTACGGCCGTTTAGCCTTAGATAGTGTTAATCAAGCACCGCTTCAAAAGGTGTGTATGCAAAAATATACAAAAACAGGGAAGGCTTCTCAGGTTTCATCTTTTGAAATAGAATCTAAATTTGGCAATAGGATTGAACGTGTTTTTATACAAGCCATCGGCCATCTTAATGACTTTTTTGCCAAAAGACTCCTAAGGTTTTTTTGGAACCGTGAAAAATCGCTTATGATGTCGGAGGCCACCTATACTCGTAATGAAATCCTTCATCCTCCTATTAATTGTTTCAAAAAACTACAAGCTTCCAATCTTCATACTCAGTGGCTGCAAGAGTACTTTGTAACACCTGATAAATTATCAGATTTCATAAAGTTTTTAGGTACAAAACTTCAAGATAATGATGTTCGTCTTGTTAACGCCTCCATTCGTCCGCTACCTAAAGATACCATCTCAATTCTTCCTTATGCTGATGTGGATAGACAGGCAGTTGTATTATGTTTTCATCAGATGAAAACACCAAAAAGAGTAGAAAAAACACGAACCTGGATTAGGGAGGTCAATGATTGGCTTTTAAAAAATAATGGCCGTTATTACCAAGCTTATATGCCTTTTGCTACCCGTGAAGAGTTTGAAAAGTGTTACGGTAAAGATACCATTCAAAATTTAAGAGATTTAAAACAAAAGTATGATCCAAATCACGTGTTCGGGAACAGTCATACTGCAAAATACTTTGAAAAGGAGTAATTTATGACAATATCCTCAATTTCCCCAGTCGCAGAACATGCTAACACCGTTTTAAATGGCTCTACCCCATTAGCTCAGGTAGCAGTTACAATTAACAAAACTTCAGAAACTGGCTCATCAGATTTTAGACGCCTATTTCAAACTGAGCCGGAATTAAGAAAAAAGTTTTCTCAGTTTCTTAATACTATCTTTTTTCAGCTTGATGAAAAAAAAGTATTCAAACTTATTGATGATATTTTATCTGATACTACTAAATCTGATGAACAGATCTATAATGAATTAATAGCTCGTATTGATGGCGCTAAAAAAACAGTCCCGATGTTATCTCAACTTTGGGCCCTCTCTGTTCTCAAAAAAGGGATGGGAGAGCAAGCCTCTTCTATTTTAGAAGGCTTGGATGGAAAAAAATTTAACGATTACTTAGAAGTTTATGATCGAAGATATGTCAAAACCCTGCAAAAAATGGCAGCTCTTCCTTTAAAAGGACAAAAAATTGCTTTTTGTGATTCTGAGAACGTAACCCTTACCTCAAAAATCGAAGCAGGATCTTTATTTTCTAAATATCCTTACACTAAACATATCCGGTTAAACGATGCTGATTGTACAAATCCTTTAGAGCAACCAGAAAAAACACATATTCCTATCCCATCTGAGGTTAAAGACCAAAGTCTTGATCTTATTTCATGCCTTGGAGGTCTTCACCATGTACCAAAAGATAGACAAGAAGATTTAGTTTCCTCATTTGCACGTGTTATCCGTCCAGGTGGTGTGGTTTTATTTAGAGATCATGATGTAATTAATGATGATGTAAGAGCTATGGCTAGTGTTGTTCACACATTTGTTAATGCTGCTGATAAAATATCTTGGAATATTGAATCAAAAGAAATTAGAGATTTCAAAAGCCTTGAAGACTGGACTGATCTGTTAAAGAAGCACGGGTTTATTCGTATCGCAAAGGACAAGAAAGTTCTCAAAGACGATCCTACAGAAAATGGTATGATAGGTTTTATAAAAGCTCCTCAAAATTTAGAAGAACTTAAACAGGCTGCTTTATATCGTAAAAATTTTGTTCAACCTGCTGAGGCTCCTAAATCTACTTGGATTGAATGGGGGAATGTTCGCTTTAGCCAACGCTACGCAGATTTTATTCAAGACCATCATGCTTATGCCTTTGATTATATGGGTCATTTAAGACAGCATTGGACTCATTATAAAAATTTTATAAAAGAATGTAAAAAAAATCCCTCTATTAGTTTTTCTGATATGTTTTTTTCAGAAAACGGGATTACAGCTCTTTTTATTCTACTTACAGCTTCTGTTCAATTATCCCTAAACTATCTATTTAGCCTTCCTTCTCAATGGATCGCGCGTTGCCGATTCGGTTCCAAATGGCGTGAGGTAGCTAATTTAACGACACTTGAAAAATTCCAAGCTAAAACTGAAAAAGAATACGCCTCATTTATACTCCATACCCCTTATTATGAATTCCCATGGCTTAAAACTATTCAAAGCATGTGGAAAACTATTTGGAATTCTGAGGATAAGGTATCTACAAAATTATCTAATAGTATTTCAGCTATCGGAAGTACTTTGGGTCTTTTAACCACCTCTTTAATTGCAGCTCCTTCAAGGATGGCCTTTGGGACAAATTTTGAACAAGAGCGTGCTATTGAAATGATTATTCAAGATCCTCAAGGAAGATTTGAAGAACTTAAACGCAAGAACCCAAAAATTGAGTGTGTATTTGAAACTCAAAAGGGACATAAGCTTATCCGTGTACCTCGATATACCCCTATGACAGAGCTTATTAAACAGATGAGTCAATATGAAGAGATGGAAATTGTTAATATCGCAAATCACGACTCATCTCCAATAGATCTAAAATTAGCTGAAACAGATCATTTACCGCAGATTGAAGGTTCAAGGCTGATTTATGAATTACCTTTATTACAAGACAGAGAGAAAAAACGGTATGCTCATTATGAAGTCAAGGCTTCAAGCATGCTGGCTTTTATAAGAGCTATCCATAATTCTAAAGTGGAGTACATTCATGAATAATCTAGCCCCTCTTAGACAATGTGTCTCATTGGTAAAAGATACATTTATAACTAATGGTGAAGTCTTTAAAAAGTCCGATTTAATTGTTAAGATAACTTCAGTAGTTGATGTGGCTATGCAGACTTTAGCTACCTGGCCGCTGTATTTAACCTACACCGCTATTAGATGTTGTGTGTTGACCTATCGATATATAAAAGGATCAGAGTCAGAGCGGATTCAGATTTGGAAAGAAGCGCAGCTTTATGCAAGCATGAAAGTATTAGGGTTAGTTGTAGGTCAAGTGGCCTTGTTAGCTTTAGGACTTACACCGGTGTCTTCAGCTCTATTAATATTAGGCTGGGGAGCTGTATTAGCATCCATGAGCTGTTATGCTCGTTACAAAGCAAACATGATGGAATCGAATGTAAAATCAGTAAGTACACCCTAAGAGTTTTTTTACATTTTCTATTAAGGGCCCTATAGGCAAATAGGGTCATCTTTTAATTTAACATCGATAAAACAATAATAAGTCTTTTAAAATATTCACTCCTGTTTTTTCTTTTTAGTTCCTGATTCTTATTAAAATGGGAATTTGATAAAATACTCTGTATGATTCAGATTTTTAAACAATTATCTCATTTCCAAAAAAAGTTTATTGCTATCTGCATGGGCTTTAGCTTTCTGATTACGCTGGATTACTCCTGCCTGCGTCCTGCGGCCCACGCCCTTTTCATTACCCATTTTGGCTCTAAAGCTCTTCCTTGGGTATGGCTAATTAGTTTGCCAATTAATTTTTTGATCGTGGCCCTTTTTAATAAATGCCAGGCCAAATTTGGAAGCCGCCGTTTAAGTCTGATTTTCCCTCCACTTGTTATTGTCATTAACTGCCTTTTAACGCTGGCTATGACAAAAAATGCGGCCTTTTGCTTTATTTTCTTTATCTGGAAAGATCTTTATATATTACTCATGTTCCAGCAGCTATGGTCGCAAATCCATGCCGCGCTAGGTCATTCTGTAGGTCGTTATTTTTATGGCGCTATGTATGCCATAGGAGCTTTAGGGTCCCTTGCAGGGGCTACTTTAACAGCCTTTTTAAAATGGCCGCCTATTAGTTATCTATTCTGCACCCTGTTTATTTATCCATTCATTTTGGGGTGCCAAAAGCTCCTTTTGAATAATCCAGAACATGTCCCTTTTGAGAAAAAAGCAGCTCCTAAAGCCATTGATGGGGTCAAACAAATTATCGGTAATTATGAGCTCATTACTATTGGCTTGCTTGTAGCTTTAATGCAAATGGTGGCAGCCCTTTCTGAATTTACCTTTTCTAAACACCTAGAAACAACCTTTAGCGATGCTGTTTCCCGTACACAAGCGTCTGCGTCTGTCATGAGCACGATGCACGCTTTGACTTTGGGCTTGCAGCTTGTATTTGCTTGGGTATCGGTAGAGAAACTCGGAATCAAAAGGGGACATAAACTGATTCCTCTTGTTCTTGGTCTTAGCTCTATTGGCTATTTAATAAGCCCAGGATTTGCAACTGCATCTATGAATTATGTGGGTTGTAAATCGCTTGATTTTTCTTTATTTGCGGTTTTAAAAGAGCGACTTTACGCCCCTTTGGATAAAGCCTATAAGT
>CAIPRZ010000117.1 GCA_903867585.1 uncultured Chlamydiae bacterium | reverse complement strand
GTCTGATTCTCAGAAAACCCTTATTTGCTCAGAAAAAGACCCAGCTAATATCCCGTATGCTGATTTAGGTGTAGAGTATGTCATAGAGTCTACCGGTTTGTTTACTGATGTAGAATCAGCTTCCAAGCATTTGCATAGTACAGTTAAAAAGGTAATTATTTCTGCGCCCGCTAAAGGCGATTGTCCTACCTTTTGTATGGGTGTTAATCATGATAAGTATAATCATTCTATCCATCATGTTGTATCAAACGCTTCATGTACAACTAACTGCCTTGCACCGTTGGCTAAAATTATTCATGATAATTTCGGGATCGAAGAGGGCTTAATGACCACAGTCCATTCTATGACTAGTTCTCAGCCGACTGTAGATGGGCCTTCTAAGAAGGATTGGAGAGGTGGAAGGGCGGCTTCTATGAATATCATCCCTTCTTCTACAGGGGCTGCAAAGGCTGTTGGTCTTTGTATTCCTGAATTAAAGGGAAAACTTACTGGTATGTCTTTAAGGGTGCCAACTATTGATGTATCTGTAGTAGATCTTACCGTTAGAATAAAAAAATCTGTTTCATATGATGATCTATGTGCGGTTATTAAAGAATATTCTTTAAATAAGATGAAGGGGATCATGGGTTATACTGAAGAGGAGGTAGTTTCCTCAGATTTTATTGGAGATACCCATTCCAGTATTTTTGATAAAGGGGCAGGAATTGCACTTTCTTCTAATTTCTTAAAACTGATTTCATGGTATGATAATGAGACAGGTTATTCATGCCGTATAGCTGACTTAATTATGTATATGGCTAAACATTGATTAACAAAGGATTTTTTAAGTGCATTTTACAAGAGAACCCATAATTGAATCTATACTTAGTGCCCGCGATGGCTTTAAGTTAGTATTAAAAAACAGTAAAACATCGAATTCTGCTGAAATTAGCGCAGAGGTTATTGAGATTGTTTCTTTTTCAGGCTCTGTTTTTTATCGTTCACAAGATAGATCTAAAAATTTTCTTGTTCCTGCAGCTGATTTCGAAATCGCTGAGGTAAAGGATGCTAGACTTGTTTTGAAAAATATATCACTTGATAAAAGTAATAAGATGCAGAATCCTCCAAAGGAGCAGGCATTGCAAGTTACAGAGGATGAGGAAATTTCTGAAAGTAATCCAGAAACTGATCTTGATTCTGAATTGCCTAAGGCTGGAGCTTCACCTTCTCAGGCAAATCGATTAGAACGAAGAAGAGAAAGACGTAGAAATCGTAGACGACGCCATACTGATGAGAAGAAAGATAATGCAACGGATTCTACATCAGAGGAAAACGGCGCAGAATCTCTTGATAAGGAAGAATCTAGTGGACCTATGGTGATCCCTACATTAAATCTTATCCCTCCTCCTACAACGTTAATTTCTCAAACATTAGCTCGTTACAAAGAGAAATACCCTCAGATGGAAAATTCTGATAACAATACCGTTGTTGTTGAAGAGCCATCGGAGTCATCTTCTTTTGAAACGCCTTTAGAGCCAGAAGACCTCGTTTGAGCTTGTCTTAAAAGCTAGTAATTATCATAATATTACTAGCTTTTGGGCTCGGATGGTGGAATGGTAGACACTGGGGACTTAAAATCCCCTGGGTGAATAACCCGTGCAGGTTCGACTCCTGTTCCGAGCATTTTTTTAACTGTGATGGTTATGGTTATATTATGAGCTTTATATCGACAAAAATTGCTGTTGATATATCTTCAAACCAACATTTATCCAATTCCTTATATCTTTCCAATTCACTAGATCGCTTAGCATTTAAACTTTATCTTCCTTTTCATTATAGCACAGAAATTCTAGTTAGAAATTTAACACCTTTCACAGCTGATAGACTCGGGATGTTTGGAAATCATCAGTATTTAGCAATAGAGTTAGCTAAGCGAGTGATTCAATGCACTCTTTTGGTATTAGCTTTTCCTGTTTCTATTTCGTTTTTCTTAACTGCATCTATTATCGATGCCTTTAATACAAAAAATAGATCTTACGCATTCTTAAAAGGAAATTCGAACGTTTTATCTTCTGAAGATAATCTCCTTAAAATTTTCAATCTAAATACCTGCATGTTATGGGGTGGTATTCCGATGATTTTTGGGGGAGTGTGCCCATCAAGATATCGAATAGAGCATCTTGCAAACTTTATAATGTCTTCTTTGCCTGATGTACTTGTTCTGCAAGAAATGAGTCGATCGGCAGCTGATGTTTTATGGAATCGCATAAAAGATCATTATGGTTATGCGATCACATCGGTTTCTCCACAGCCTCTTATTATGTTAGATGCTGGTTTGTTTGTGGCTTCTAGAAAACCTATTTCGGATATCGTTTTTATTGATTTAAAGACCAATGCCCTCATGAGGCGGGCCCTTCTTGGTATTGAGTTGCCTAATTCATGGATTTTAGCAACCCATTTGAGCTCTGGTTATGAAG
Organism: uncultured Chlamydiae bacterium; assembly: GCA_903867585.1. Lineage (GTDB taxonomy): Bacteria > Chlamydiota > Chlamydiia > Chlamydiales > Rhabdochlamydiaceae > CAIPRZ01. The sequence goes on along the minus strand of CAIPRZ010000117.1, from coordinate 918 downwards.
AAGAGGATGTGTCGGTACGCAGACAACAGGTAGCAACTATTAAGGTTGCCATCGAGGGTTTAAAAAAGAAATCAGATAAACCTGTTTTTCTAATTGGTGATCTCAATATTCAAAGAACCTTTTTGCCAGATGACGAATATTCTCTTTCTGGCCTATCGGACTCATTTATTAATTTAGACCCTGCTGAATGTTTAAATGCAGAAACTGCGACTTGCACTAACTATTTGAGTGCTTTTATGACTGGCCAAACTCTAAGTACCCACGAAAGGGAACTTGTTGATTATGGCTTAGTGTATAAAGCTGATGCGGATCGTATCCAAAATGTGCGATTTTTAAAACATTCAACCTATGATTGTTTAAATCCTTTAATGGCCTTTTCTGACCATAAGGCCCTAGAAGTAATTCTAGAAGTAGTAAATTAATAATTTTAATTTCAAATATTTATTTAACTATCTATAATAAGACCAATCGGTTAAAATATTTGCATGTTTATAAAAAAAATAAAAAAAAACTATCCCAATACTGGGAAAAGCTACTTTGTATATCAATTATTTGAATCTATAGAGACCCCTTTTGGATTTAAGGATAATTTCCTTCTATCCCTAGGTGTAAGACTTAATCTACCCCAAACGCATTTCCAGATCCTTGCAGATTGCATAAAGAAATTTTCTGAGAATTCTTCCTCTTTTGAAGGTGTTTCTGAAGATATCTTATCTTTAGCAAGAAACTATGCTGAGCAGCTTTTAAAAAGGAACAAAAGCCTTGCTAAAAGCCATAGGTCACGTTCCAACTCAGTTTTTATTAAAACCCCTAGAGTTAAGCTTGATCTAACAAAGGCTAGATTTGATGAAAAAGCCCCTAAAAAGGCTCCTAGTCGACTTGTTTCTATCAATAAATATAAACCGACAAATGATAAGC
>CAIPRZ010000116.1 GCA_903867585.1 uncultured Chlamydiae bacterium | reverse complement strand
TGTCATATTCTGATATTTTATTTTGTATTGCTGTGATTGTTGCAGCGATTTGTTATAATTTTGTAGCTAAACTTACCAAAATTATTGTTTCAGCCGATGTTATTTCATGGGCACTTGTTCTTGCTTTACCAGTGCATTTTAGTTTGGCGATTTATTATTTTCCAAAAACTGAAATTAATATTATTTCGTGGCTTGCATTTTTATATGTCGCAATATTTTCACAATGGATAGGTTTCTTTGCTTGTCTTTGCCTGAGCTGTTAACGCCACATAATAGGTATAATTAAATCTATAAAATTCATCTAAATTTAAATTCAATGAAACAAGTTCATCAAGCGCATTTTTTTTCTCATCGATCGCTAAAGAGTCTGTTAAAACAGTTAAAAGAGACTGTTTTTTCTCATCTAAGATAGAAGCTTGTTCTTTGACTTTTGCATTTTTAAGTTCATTTTGCATTTTGATTCGATCAAATAGAGGTTGTGAAACATCCTCAAGCTCTCCTCTTAACGATCGATAATCAGGCTTTAATATCTGCTTATCTTTAAGCTTTAGTAAAAGAGAATCATAAATTTTTAATGCTTCTTCATCTTTGTTTAAAGCTGCAAGCTCTTTGATAGTAGCAAAAGATTCTTCAAACGTTTTTTTAAGAGCTTCTGATTTGGCAAGGGCTTCTTGTTGCTCTAGATTTTTTTTATCTTTTAAAATCACCGCTTTTTTCCATAAAGGATCCAAAGTGTTTTTTATCTGATCATAACTTGCTTTTTTAAGATTCATTTCACGAAGAAAAGATTGAATAACCCGAATTTGAAAAAGGATTTCCGAACCATCTGATTGCTTAGAAGCAAACTGGCAAAAATCTTCTAAACCTGCATTGAATAAATCAATAACCTTTAACCCTAGCTCTTTTTTAACTGGGAAAACTTTGTCCCCAATTAAAGATAATTTATCAAAAAGTCGACCTTTAACAGACAACCTCATTCCTGTGCGAGTAAGCTCATCTCTTAGTGATTGAATTTGATCTGCTTTGGAATTCAAATACTTGAAAGCTGATAATGCTGATATCAATTCAGATTTAACATCTTTGAAGCTTGTTACTTTATCAAACAAGGGATGTGTAAATGCTATACTCATAGGGTTTGAAATTTCAACTTCAATAGCATCAAGAGCTTTTGCAATCATATCAGCTGCAAACTGACCCTCTTCTTCCTGGAGTTTTCTTATAGCACGGGCAGAATCACTGATTTCAACAAATTGCTTCCAAATTTTTTGCTTATCTGGGGAGTTAGGAACCTGCTTAAAAAGCTCTAAAAATGATTTTTTAGACTGATTAAACACAGTCCAATCGGCATGCTCTGAAGATTCAATAAAAGATTTCATCGAGTTAAGAAGTAAAGAAACCTCTTCTAGAGAGGAGGATGGGTTCATTTCAGTCGTCATTATGATTAACCTTTAGCTTTAAAATATATATCTGGTGCGATTTTAAAGGCTTTAGCAGTAATTCACAATACAGCTTTTACAATCTCCGCAATTAAAGCCTCTTCGCTTGTCAAACAGAGGTCTACCCACTTAAATTCGGGCTCTTTTTTGAACCAGGTTATTTGCCGTTTTATGTATTTTCTAGTAGCTACGATAAATTTTTCTTTAAAATAGCCAAAATCTTCTAAAGAGCGCTTCGAATCAAGAAATTCTAATCCCTGGCGGTATCCAATAGCCTCTTTAGCTGAGGAGTTTTCTAAAATTCCCATTTTTGCAAGATTCTCCACCTCTTCAAGAAAACCCATTTCCAGCATTTGATCACATCTTTTTTCTACCCTTTCGTGCAGCTCTGCCCTAGGCCTGGTCAAAAAATAACATAAATATTGGTAAACATCTTCATCAGGGTCTTTTTGCTGAGGAAGACTGGAAACATTTATTCCTGTAACGGCTATGATTTCAAGAGCTCTTAAAATTTTTGTTTATCATTTACGGAAATGGTAGAGGCGTACGAAGGGTCTAAATCGTATAAAGAATCGTACATAGCTTGGACACCTACCCGATCCAACTGTTCTTCAAGCTTTTCTCTTAACTCAGGTTTTGATGGAGGGCCTGGGGGAGGTCCTCTTAAGATAGCTCTTAAGTAAAACCCAGTTCCACCGACTATTATTGGTACTTTACCCCTATGACATATATCAGCTAAACAAGCCATAGCCTCGTGATAGAAATCGACGACATTAAATTTATCTCTTACATCTAAGATGTCGATAAGATGATGGGGAACAAGAGCCCGCTCTTTGTCTGAGGCCTTGGCTGTACCGATATCCATCCCACGATACACTTGCATGGAATCTGCTGAAACTATTTCACCATTGAGCTTCTGAGCCAATTTAATCGATAAAGAGGTTTTACCCACTCCGGTAGGCCCTGCGATTACAATGACTTTTTTCTTATACTCAGACCCTTCTAGATGTATTTTTTTCAGCTCGACATCGGGAACAGTTGAAAATACCATTACTCTTTTTCATTAGGTGGTTTTAGCGCTTTTAAAGCAGAAAGTTCTGTTGGATAAAACTTTAGTATATGCTCAAATCCAGCCAATTTAATTATTTCCATTACTGGAGCCTGGACAGAACAAAAAACAACAGTGCCAGCAGTATGTTTGAGCCTCTTTGAGGCTGCAAGCATCACTCTCATACCCGCAGAAGAAAGATAACTTAAATTTTTAAAATCTACAATCAACTTTGCGCCGGGGGTTTCAATAATATGCACCATTTTACGCTCAAAAACAGGGGCTGAAGAAGAATCAAGCCGCCCTCCAACACGTAAAATATGAACACCCTCTTTTTCAGACTCTTCTATTGGTAAATTTGCAACCACACTCCACCCCCTAATAAATTTATTATATTTATATACTATAGAAGCAGGTTGGTTGTTTAAGTGCAAATAAGCGGCAAAAGAAGAAAATAGAGAGTTTATATTTGGCATAAAAAAAACGCTAAAAGAACGTTTCAAGGGTAAGATATCAAACCTTTTATATCTAGTTAGAAATGGTAGTAGGGCTAACTCCTGTATGTTCCTATAGACGAAAATTTCAAAAAAAAATGTTCTTACAATAGTAAAAACTAACCTATGGAAATTACCCCTATATATGTATAATGGATAAAAATACTCCTATCGTGTATGCGATCTTAAAGTACAAGTTAGGTATTTAAAACGTAAAAAAGCCCAGAAACTTTTTTTAAACTTAGTAAGGTAATTATGAAAAAGACTACAACATCTGTCAAAGTATCTTTTGAAAAAGAGAGCGCTTGCGACTTCTATAATACCCTTAAAGAAAGAGTACATCACTTTTTAAACTCGAATAACCTAGGCCCTAAAGCTTCATTAAAAGGTCATACTAAATCCCTTTTTTGCGTTGGCCTTTGTGTATTGCTTTATACGATTTTAGTAACTGCTCCTTTTAGCAAAAACCTGTTTATCCTCTTTTTTGCCGGCTTTGGCTTTGTCGCTGCTGTTAGTGTGATGAACATAGCCCATGACGCTCTTCATGGATCGTACGCCGCTAAATCCAAAGTCAATAGAGCTATCGGTTTTTTTGGCGATATTTTTGGACCTAGCACTTTTTTTTGGAGAAAAGAACATACTGTTGATCACCATATATTCACAAACATTGCAGACCATGATGCGGACTTAGGAACTACAACTCTTTTAAGACTTTGTCCAAACCAGAAATTAAAAAAAATCCACCGTTTCCAAGTCTTTTATGCTCCCCTTCTTTATAGCATCAATTTGATCCACTGGATTTTTGTTTCTGACTATAAAAGGCTTTATAGAATCTATGCTCTTAAAAATAAAAAATACCCAGTACCCTCTTTTTTTGAATTAGCGATGCTAGGGTTTTTTAAAACATTCCACGTCATTTGCTTTTTGTATATCCCTTATAAACTTCAAAACTTTGGTTTTGGTACGCATCTTTTAGCTTATCTTAGCTTTTTAAGCGTTTTAGGTTTGAGCTTAACCACCATTTTCCAATTAGCTCATATTGTAGAAAACGTCACTTTTCCCTTACCTAACCAAGACGGTAAAATATTTAATACTTTTGCTAAGCACCAGCTTGCAACTACCTCAAACTTTGGTAAAAAAAGTCGTTTAGTAAGATTTTTATTTGGGGGCTTAAGCTTTCAGATAGAGCACCATCTTTTCCCGCACCTCTACCATGGGTATTTGCATCTAATCTCGCCAATTGTCCAAAAAACAGCTGAGGAGTTTGATCTACCCTATTTTCATCAGGAAACCATTTGGAAGGCGATAGCTTCCCATTTCAAAACGCTCTATAGACTTGGTAATCCCCTCAAAAAGCCAAACTCTATTGGGCCTCTTGATCTAAAAGGTACCGTATAAATAAAGGCTGTCTTAAGGTTTATTTTGAACAATTCTTTAAGACAGCGAATTTCAAAATTCGTGCATCAAAGATAACCGGTTTTTGAAGTTGCCCCATTAATTTGGCCTCTTTAAAAAGGCGAATATAACGGTCTAGCGCTTTTTCTACATGCTGAGGATTAATTCTTAAGTAATGAGAGTGTCCAAAAACCTCTACAGTTAAAACAACCTCTCTATAAGCTGGAATTGCATGATCTAAAAGAGATAGATCGATCAGTTTTATATTAAAGATATCTAGTCGATACTTATTAAAATAACTGACAATTTGATGGGCATATTCAATCTTATGCTTTTTATTCCATACCACCTTATCAAGACCTAAATAGACTTCTGGAAGCTTTTTAGGAGAATAATAAGGGGTTATGGGAATAATGACTCCCTCTTGATCTAACCCTAAATTATCGTAGTCTTTTAGGATATAGAGGGGCTTTCTTAACTCATAAGACACTATAAGCTCCCCCCCATGGGTTAACTCGGATTGAATGGTTTTAAAAACAGGAAATTCTTGCAATTTCTTTTGAATTTTAACCTGATCCAATTTTTTTAATAAAAGTGGGCGACCATTGGGACAAAGGCCTAAATAATCGGAAAAAAAACGGGGAGATAAAGCGTTTAAAGTCGGAGTTTTTTGAACAAGGACATTTAAAATAACCGCCTGTTCATTTTTTTTTCCAAATAAAATTAAATA
>CAIPRZ010000115.1 GCA_903867585.1 uncultured Chlamydiae bacterium | reverse complement strand
TATAACCTAGAACATATAACCTAGAACATATAACCTAGAACATATAACCTAGAACATATAACCTAGAACATATAATCTAGAACATATAAGCAAGAACTTCCTCGTAAACATTTTAAAGATACAAATAATGTTCATTTCTGGGGAATGGGGCCCCTTGCTGGCGTTGATATGTTTTGGAATATGAATTACCAATTCAACCTCTATGGAACGGCTAAAGTTTCTACTCTATTTGGCTTTTTTCAACCCAGTCTTTCCGATCAATCTTATTCAACTGCAGGTACTACAACAGTCACTGTTAGTCAGCAAAAAGCCTCTAAAAGCTGTTTAGATCTTGCTATTGGTTTTCAATGGGATAAAAACTTCTATAATGAAAAGCTCCATATTGGGTGCAATGTGGGATTTGAAACGCACACTTTTTTTAATATGAATAAAAGCACCTACAGCTATCCCATAGCTACCCAACTTGAAGGAATTTCAGGAAGAGACTTCACTTTACAGGGATTTACTTTTGGGGTTAGAGCCGATTTTTAGGAGTAGAAAAAAAAATTATATGAAATAGTGATTGCACTATTTCAATAAATTTTCTAATTTGAGTTTATGCTTTTAAATTGAAAAAAGCTCTTGAACCCAAGAATCTAAATAAGGGAATCTTATTATGAAAATAATGTTAAAAAGTCTTTTAGCTGTAAGTTTAACACTTGTAGCTCATGCTAATACTCAGGTAAAGCCTGTTTCTTCAGTAAATATGAAACACAACACTCAGCACCAATCAATGGATCCAAATCCAACAGCACGTTGGGGAACAAGTGCTGATCAAAACGTTTTCCTAACAGGTGAAGTCGTTTGGTTCAGACCAACAGTTAACGTTACTGCTAATTTTCAACCAGCAGCTCGTGTAGCTCTTGGTTATAACACTCCTTTTGATGGATGGGATGCAGTTTTAGTCTACACAGGTCTACGTTACAACAAGACAGAAAATTATGGTTTGGATACTCAGCAGACTTTTGCAGATTCCAAACAAAATCTAAAAAGCAATTACAACGTAGGTGACGCTGATCTTGGAAGAATGTTTAAAATTAGCGAAAGGCTAAAAGTACGCCCTCACTTTGGTTTTAGAGGTATTTGGCTTACTAACACCTTTGCAGATTCTACTAACTACAGCTCATCAGAAGAAATTAAATATAGTATGTACGGTGGAGAAATTGGTTGCGAAACTTATTGGAAGCTAGCTAGTGAATTTAGCATCTATGCAAATCTTGGCTATGCAACTTTTGTTACAACTCAGAACTACTATTTAGATGGTACAGAATATAACAACTACGATGGAAATTATAATAGTGCCTTTAAATACGCAGGTATGAGCAATCAATATGATCTTCAATTAGGTCTACGTTGGGATAAGAATTTCTCAGATGATGCCTACCATTTTTCTATCAATGCAGGTTATGAACACCATATATTAACTACGTATGGAGCTCAAAATTTTTCTGGCCAAGCCATAGATGATATATTTGGTAATAGCTATAATCTTCAAGGGATCGCTCTTGGGGCAAGATTTGATTTCTAAGCTATAAGTTTAGATCTTGATTCTCAAAAGGCCTAGGTAAGAAATTACCTAGGCCTTTTTCTTTTGTAAAAAAAAATTATTTTTTGTTTGCCTAAATTGGGCTTTTCTTCATATGGTGAAAAATAACTACCAATAAGGTAGGGGTAACCAGATTTAACCATGGGGAAATCACCTTATGAAAAACACGTTTAAAACAGTATTAGCTCTTGTGGCTTTCTCAGCATTGTCTGTCCAAGCCGAACAAAGCAATCAATCAACATCCAAGAAGATGCCAGGACCGGTATCTGTTCCTAATCCTTCAGGCCGCTGGGGAGTAACAGGAGGCGCTAATGTCTTCTTTACAGCAGAAGCGCTTGTATTTAAAATTTCTCAAGAATCAACACCTTATGCCTATTCAAGGGTAGACGGCATTAATAGCTCAACAGCGTACAGTATAGATCAGCAATATAAGTGGGGATTTAGAGTAGCTGCTGGTTATAATATCCCTCATGATAAATGGGATGTTGTGGGTACCTATACAAGATTCAATGTTTCTACAACTTCAAGTGTAACTGCTCCTGTGGGTTCAACACTATTTAATATGTCCGGAGATAGCCTAACTGCTGCTTCCAATTATTGGACTGTGAATTTTAACATGTTTGATGTAGAGCAAGGTCGTCAGTTCTTTGTTTCTAAATACCTACGTATTAGACCAAAATTCGGTCTTCGTAATGTATTTTTAGATAATGATCAAAATACAACTAATTCATTAGATACAATTATTCCATCAGGTGAAGTTACTAGCACTCAAATGAATGAACACTTCTGGGGTATGGGGGTATTAGGTGGTCTTGATACTGTTTGGACCTTTGGTTGTGGCATAAGCCTTTATGGTAATGTAGCATTAGCTGGTCTTTTTGGTTATTCAAAACCTACCTTGCAAGTTAATTCAGATAGTACAAGTCTTGCTGGTTACAACACCGCAGGACATCTTGAAAATACTAAAGCTAACCTAGATCTTGCTCTTGGTCTTCGTTGGGATAGAAACTTCTATGATGATCGCTACCATGTAGGTTTTAATTTTGGTTTTGAGCAGCATATCTTCTTCAACATGCTCCATGATTTTGATAGCAATTCAGACGTTAACAATTATGGTCTGAATTATGAATTTGATAATCTTGTAGGATTATCAGGTCGTGATTTCACAATGAGTGGATGGACACTTGGTATGAGATTTGACTTCTAATTGAAGCCAAATTACTTGCTAAATGCAATAGCCCTTTAAGGTCAAACTTAAAGGGCTTTTTTATTTGCAAAAAAAATGAAAGGGTCTAATCTTTAGTCCGCCCAGACTAATTTTTTAGGACTTTCATGAAATCACTATTTTTTTCTTTTTCAATACTTTCCCTACAACTCTATGCTAACAATGACGCCCACTTGAGAAATCTTGAAAATCGGGTATCCGCTCTAGAGCAACGTAAAAATGGTGGAGGCGTTATTTTGCCTACTGCCGGTGCTAATCTTGATGATGATGTGGGAATTTGTATCGATGCTGAACTTCTTATTTGGAAATCACACCAAACAGGGATGAACTTTGTTCAAGGTGATAATACTTATCCTTACGGAAAACCTAGCTACAACTTTAATCCTGGTGTCCGTGTTGATCTAGGCCTAAGACCTGTGCATGATGATTGGCAAATCGATGCGATTTGGACCGGTTTTTATAATAAAGCCAAAAACACCTATACAAGTAGTACAGCAAATCTTTACCCGCTTTTCAAATCCACAAGTACCCCAGATTTAGCCAGTCAAGTGAGCGGCGTTTGGAGAGTTAATTTAAATATGATCGATCTTGCAATCTCAAGAGCGAGTTTTTTTAGTAAGTGGATGTCAGTAAAACCCTATCTTGCTGTAAGAAATGTCTGGTTACATCAAAAATATACAATTAATGCTTCAGGATTAACGGCTGGTTCGGCTGAATCGCAAATGAAATCTTATCTTTGGGCAATTGGTCCAATGGCGGGCTTTGAATTGAAATTTGGCATGGGTGAAGGCTTTTATTTATTCAATAACTCAAGTGGAGCGATCCTTTGGGGCTTTTTTGAAAATACACAAAATTCCTCTGGACCAGCTTCTAATGACTATTTAAGCGGTATGGATGTTCATACAAGCACTTTTAACGTGAATATGTCTCTTGGTCTTGGATGGGATCATAAATTTGATGATAATCACTACCGTTTAAGCCTTCGTGGAGCTTGGGAACACCTTGTCTTTTTTAATACCAACTATTTCCAAAGTCAAAGTATCGCCGATTCCGCCGCTTATACAGCTATAGATACCCCAAATGGTAATTACACCATCGAAGGGTTTACATTTGCTGTAAGATTTGATTTCTAGACATCAATTACTATAAATAGGCATCCGTTAAAAGGGTGCCTATTTTTTTAATTGAAAAAGACAAGGGCTGATTCTAGCACCTTAAGCATCTTATCGATCTCTTCTTCTGTAGTATATATACCACAAGAAATTCTAGCCGCATGGCTTGTATGGAATCTATGCAAAGCGGGTTGGGCACATAAATGTCCCGATCGTATCGCAATATGGGCGGTATCTAAATAGCTTGCAAGATCGAGGGCATGGACATGATCAGAATAAAAACTCACAACACCTGTATCGGAAGAGCCTAATAAATGGATACCAGGCATCTCTAACAACGCTTTTTTGATCTTGGATATGAGATAGGCTTCATGAGCCCAGAGGGCTTCTAGATCTAAAGAAGAAAGAAAACAAACAACAGCTTCCAGTCCAAGGACCTCAGCCACCATCGGTGTTCCCGCTTCAAAACGGCCCCTACCCTTTTTATAAATCGTTTTTTCAAAACTCACAGACTCTATAACATCTCCCCCTACTTGATATAGATCTAAGGTTTCAAGAAGTCTAGAGCTAACATGAAGGACTCCAAGTCCTGTTGGACCGTAGAGTTTGTGTGAAGAAAAAACATAAGCATCAAGATTGAGATCTGAGACATCTATTTTTTGATGAGCAATCCCTTGGGCCCCATCGACAATGAAATAGGCCTCATTATCTTGGATAAGGTTTACAATTTCTTTTAAAGGCTGAATGCAACCTGTCACATTACTCATGTGAGCGCAGGCTATAATTTTTACATTTGGATTTAAAAGCTTTTTAAAAGCCTCTAAATCGATATGACCAGAATCTAAAACCGGTATTTTTACAAGGATCGCTTTTCTTTCTTCCGCAAGTTTTTGCCAAGGAAGTAAATTGGCATGATGTTCGGTTTCTAATACAAGAATTTCATCGTTTTCTTTGATCTTGTTTTTTAAGCCGTTAGATAGAAGATTTAGCCCTTCTGTCGCCCCTTTAGTAAAAATAAGATGATCCTCACTTGAACCAATAAAACGGGCAATCGTTTTACGCGCGTTTTCATATTTTTCTGTGGCAACATAGGAAAGCGTATAGGCCCCTCTATTAACGGGGGCATTATGTGAGCTTAAAAAAGAGCTCATAGCCTCCATGACACAGGCAGGTTTTTGAGCTGTAGCGGCTGTATCTAAATAGATAACAGAGGCTTGAGATGCAAAAAAAGGAAAGGCTTTTCTAAGCTCTTTAGGACAGGTAATGGTCATCATAATCTTGTCCTTGGTGTGCAAGCAGCCCCCCGATCTCTTTTAATGATTCAAGGTTTAAATGGTCTAAGATCTCTTGGCAAAACGCTTCAAGCAGTAGTTTTTTTGCTACCTCTTCGCTAATGCCACGTGTTTTTAGATAAAATAGGGCCTCTTTATCTAGCTCTGCAATGGTAGCTCCATGCGAGGCTTTTACATCGTCTGCTAGAATTTTTAAATTTGGCCGTGAAGCAATCATTCCATGCTCCCCTAGCATTAGCGTATCATGCTTTTGATAACTTTGAGTTAGGAGGGCTTCAGGATGAACATAAATCTGTCCATCAAAAGAAGCTTTAGCTTTTGATGCCAAGACAGTTTTGACATGCTGATGAGAAAAGGTTTCTTTAACAAGGTGCTCAAATACACTGGAAAGATGGTATTCAGTTTTAGCTTTTGCCACGCTTAAGGAATAAAGTTTGCTAGAGGCCCCTTTTTTTTCATGAGTGACATGGAGATGAAATTTAGAAGCCCTTTTTGGCTCTTCTAAATCAATTACTGTCGAAAGAGCAGCTTTTTTTAAATGAATCGCCATTGATTCTATACGGACAGTCGCCGATTCTGAAGGGAGGCGCACTAGTTCTAAAATCCCCTCATCTTCCACATCAATATCACTATAACTTGTCATAGGACTGTCTTGAGAGGATAAATGGGTAAAAATGAGTTTGGCTCGAGCTTGCTTACCGATATGGATATAACTATTAAATGTCGCAAGGGCGCTTGGTTTTTCACTTAAAAAAAGGATCTGCAAAGGGACATCAAGCTGAAGATTTTCTGGAATAATCAATAGAAGACCTTGAAGTCTGGCTTGGCAAAAAAGGGCAAAAGGATCGAGTTGTTTTTTTTGATTTTGGACAAGCTTTGCATGAACAAAAGGAAGATAAGGCGAAGCACTTGATTCTAAAGGATCGATTACAACCTGTTTTGGTAAAGCAGAAAGATTGGATAATTCAAAATCAATTATGCCGTCTTTGATAACAAGAAATGAGTTTAAGCATTCAGGTAGCACCTTATCTTTTAAAGACTCTGAGCTTGCTTTTACTGAATTTTCAACAGGCTCTTTTTTTTCATAAAGTCTAGCTAAAGGAAAATAGGTATAGTCTTTATGGTTACGATCAGGAAGACCGATTTCTAAAAAATGATCCATAGCTTTTTGGATAAAATGGGCATTAGCGCAGGCTGGATCGAACGAAGCTTTTTGCTGGCTTATCAACTTATCTAAAAAATCGGCTCTTAAATCTAAAGACATAAAAATATTACCCAATTAAGTTACAGCAATCCAATCATAACCCCGAGTTTCAAGCTCGTGAGCAAGCGTTTTATCCCCGCTTAAAACAATTTTCCCATCTACCATCACATGGATGAAATCAGGCTCGATATAATCAAGAAGTCTTTGGTAGTGGGTAATAAGAATAACAGCGTTATCAGAGGATTTTAACTTGTTAACAGCACTGGCAACAGTTTTTAAGGCATCGATATCAAGACCAGAATCGGTTTCATCTAAAATCGCATAACGGGGCTCTAGAATAGCCATTTGTAAGATCTCATTTCTTTTCTTCTCTCCCCCTGAAAAACCCTCATTAAGATTGCGTGTTTCAAGATCGGCTTTGGCTTCAATGAGGCTCATTTTTTCTTTAAGAACTTGTTTAAAGGCCTCATCGGATAAAGGCTCTAAATTATGCGCTTTTCGTTTTGCGTTAAGACAGGCTTGTAAAAAGGTGGTGTTAGAAATTCCTGGGATTTCAGGAGGGTATTGGAAACTCATAAAAAGTCCCATATGAGCCCTTTCTTCTGGAGATTTTTCTAAAAGACTTGTTCCATCTAAAGTGATGTCTCCACCTAATATCTGGTAGGAAGGATCGCCGCTTAAAACTTTAGCCAGGGTTGATTTACCAGCCCCGTTTGGCCCCATAATCGCATGTACGGTTCCTTTATTAATTTCTAAAGATAGCCCTTTAATCAGGGTTTTACTCTCAATAGAAACAGCTAAATTTTCAATAATAAGTCCCATGTTATCCTACAGAATTTTCTAACTTAATGGTTAATAATTTTTGGGCCTCAACCGCAAACTCCAGCGGGAGGACTTTAATCACCTCTTGGCAAAATCCAGAAACAAGAAGCCCAATCGCCTCTTCTTTAGATAGTCCTCGAGAACATAAATAAAACAATTGATCTTCTGATATTTTTGAAGTTGACGCTTCATGCTCTAATATAGATTTACTATTGGCCACTTCAATCACAGGAAAGGTGTTTGCAGAACACAGCGTTCCTACAAGCATCGAATCACACTGCGTATAGTTACGGGCTCCTGTTGCAGACGGGGCTATTTTTACAAGACCACGGTAGGTATTATGCGAGTGATCAGCTGATATCCCTTTAGAGATAATGGTCGAGGTTGTGTCTTTACCTAAGTGAATCATCTTAGTTCCAGTATCAGCTTGCATGTAGCCATTAGTTAACGCGACAGAATAAAATTCTCCACAAGATCTATCCCCTTGCAAAATACAACTAGGATATTTCCAGGTAATAGCAGCACCAGCTTCCACTTGAGTCCATGAAATTTTAGACTCAACCCCTTGGCAGCGCCCTCTTTTTGTCACAAAATTATAAATACCCCCACGTCCAGTTTCTGGATCTCCCGCATACCAATTTTGCACAGTCGAATAGCGAATTTGCGCTCTATCTTTAGCAACAAGTTCTACAACGGCTGCATGGAGCTGGTTTTTATCATAAGAAGGGGCTGTACATCCTTCAAGATAACTAACTGTTGCATCATCTTCACAAATGATAAGTGTCCTTTCAAACTGCCCTGATTGCTTATCATTAATTCTGAAATAGGTCGAAAGCTCAATCGGGCATTTCACCCCTTTTGGGACATAAACAAAAGAACCATCAGAAAAAACAGCGCTATTTAAAGCGGTATAATAATTATCACTTGCTGGAACTACTGATCCTAAATACTGTTTTATAAGTTCTGGATATTTATGGATGGCTTCTGAGATCGAACATAAAACAACGCCCGCCTCTTCTAGAGTTTTTCTAAACGTGGTTCCAAGAGACACTGAATCAAAAACAATGTCGATAGCTACATTAGAAAGTCTTTGCTGTTCCTCTAAGGGAATCCCTAAACGATCAAGCGTCTTTTTAATTTCTGGATCCAGCTCATCAAGAGATTCAATCGATTGCTTTTTTTTAGGAGCGCTGTAAAAGCTGATATCTTGTAAATCAATCGGCGCAATTTTTAAATGGGCCCACTCAGGAGGGCTCATATTTAAAAAAGTTTTATAGGCTTTCAATCGAAATTCTAGCATGAACTCGGGTTCATTTTTTTTCTTCCATATCTGATGGATGGTCTCTTCAGAAAGACCTTTGGGTAGGGCATCGGTTTCAATATCGGTCGAAAAACCATAACGGTAGCTTTGAGCTGAATGAGACACGTTTTTTTCTGACATGGAGATTAATAAACTAATTTTAATTATCTTCCCTCTATTTTAGCACAGATGCTCTAATTAGCCCCAGGCTTTAAGAAAAAAATTAACTAAAATTAGCTATAAAAAGATAAAATATTTTTTATAAAGTAAGCTGCAAAGCCAGCCTTCTTTCCGCTTCGACAAGTTGTTCTTTTAAGTCGATACCAAAAGCCTCTTCTTCGGTAAGCCCCAATTGAACCTTAAGCCCATTATATAAAAACCGAAGCTGCTCCAGCTTTTCCTCCTCTTCATAGGGACAGGTATCAAGAGTATCGAGTGTTTTCAAGGTTTTTTCAGGAAAAGCATACAAGCCAACATGTTTAAATAAATTTTTATAATCCCAATTTCCATCTCGCGAGGCTGGAATAGGGCTTCTTGAAAAATAGAGGGCCGAACCCTCGATATTAGAGACGACTTTA
>CAIPRZ010000114.1 GCA_903867585.1 uncultured Chlamydiae bacterium | reverse complement strand
TTTTTAAATATAAAGCTGCTGGGAAAGAAAAATACCATAATCAATAGATTTTAATTAATTAAGCCATTATCATATCTCACTTACAATCAACCTTCTTGTTTATGACACACCCTGTTTCTGGATCAAAAAGACCACGCACTCATGAAGCCTGTGACTATGTCGAAAAACCGCAATTATCGATTGGCGAGTCTTGTGTAAAAGTCGTTGAAGGCCTCGCAATGAGTGCACTTTCTAGCCCTGAGTTAAAAACACCCCCTTTGGCAAAAAAATGTCATTTTAGTAAAGAATCTGTCATTCATTACGTGACTTCTGAAGGGAAAATATCTCTAAAGTGGCATACAAATCATCTTGATGGAGCTTTTGGATTTCAAGCCTTAAAAAGACATAAAAAATCCTATTCACCGGGCTCTGGGATCCCTTTAGCCAAAGTGATCAGGCCAGATTTAAAAGGCATGCTGGAACTTCCTAAAGAACCAGATTTTAATTTCTTGCAAGATGCTTGTAGAAAATTTGTCTTTGATGATTGTTACACTGAGATGCCAAGAGATCATGCAAAAAACGCTTCAAGTCTCATTACTTTTTGCCTTTATCAGTTATTATCAAAAACTGAAGGGGCATTACCACCCAGCTTGGGAATCCTCAAAGCTGCCACTAAAAATCTTTTAGACCAAAAAAACCATGAGACAGTCTCTTTATCTAAAGATATATTCGCTGATCTCATTAAAACACCTAGCCCTAAAATTGATGACTATAGAAGTCTTGTTTTTGCGCATCAAGAGCGCTATTTTAAAAACGTAAGAGGAACTATATCCAGCTTTGACGAAAAATCCTTAGGCTTATGGAAAAGTTTTGGGTCTATACTTCAAACAAGTGCTGATGGAAAAACATCTTTATTTCCAGATCCAAAACCGACTTATTTCAACCCACATGATAAAAATGAAGGCGCTGTCCCCTTAGACGTATTACGCGCTCCCCAATTTCACTACTTGCTTAAAGAATTTCCGAAGGAAGGATCGTCATTTAAAGATCCAAGAATAGATTTTGTCCAATTCTCACAAAACACCCTCCGCTTTCTTCACAAAAAAATTGATAACTTATTCGCCCATAAACAATTTATATCCCTATTAACTAAATTCGACATTCGCGAATAAAAAAGGAATACTTTTATAAATCATGTTGAATTTAGATATTGAGTCCTTATCTAAATATGTAGAGCGACCGCATGCTATGCATTTAGACCTTGATAAAGGCAAGGTTATGGGTATTGAGGGCAGCAAACGCACCAATAAAAAAATACATTTGGCTCATGTGGAGGCTTTTAAATTTTTGAAACAGGATTATGAAAAATGGCCATCTATATCCTCTTCATCCCTTTTACCTCTAAACAGTTTTAACCCACTTATTGATATTTGGCAAAAAGCCCTAAGAACTGAATATGAAGAATTAGACGCCTGGGCTTTAGGAGGCGGTAAAGGGGAAAATCGTCAAGAAGCTACTCAAAGAATAAAAAATGCTTATGAACTGCACTCAACAGAGCTTGACTTATCTTATTTAGGCTTAAATACACTTCCTGAGTTTATTGGTTGTCTTCCCTTTTTAAAAGGATTGGCATTGAGCGAAAATTTCCTTAAACACTTACCTGAGTCTATAGGCCAGCTAACAGAGTTAAACGTTTTGGTATTGTATGATAACTATTTAGTAGCCTTACCTGAATCTATCGGTTATTTAAAGTCATTAACAACACTTATTGTCACAAATAACTGCCTTGAGGTTTTACCTGAATCGATGGTTGCCTTATCGGCCTTAACGCACCTTAATTTAAGTGAAAATCATTTAACCTCCCTTCCTGAATTCATAGGCCATTTAAGTGCTTTAAAAAACCTTCAACTCATCCGTAATCGCCTTACTCTATTACCTGAATCATTGCCTCACCTTACTCAGTTGACAGAGCTTTATCTTGCAGAAAATACGTTTATGGGCCTTCCTAAATCCTTAAAAAAATTAAAAAGAGAACGGGGGGAGAGTTTATACGTTGATTTAGCCCAAGTCCCAGAGCATATAGTCGTATGTCATGAAGCGATGATCCATAACCCTCTCCCCTTTTTAGTAGAAACTGCTTTTTATGGTTTTTCTAAGAAAATCTCTTTTGAGCATCAGATAGGCATTGATGTGGGAGGATTATCTAAACAATATGTTCAAGATCTTTGTTGTGCTCTTAAAGAAACAGGCGCATTGAAGATCGAAAACAACCTTCCTAGTCCAAAGTCTGATCTTGATCTTGAAGTGTATCAAGATTTTGGAGAGTTTTTAAAAAGACTTAACGAAAAAAACAAGGGACGAAGCGATCCAATTTTTATAGGCAGACTTTTTGATGATGTTTTTTTTGACCTACTCAAAATACTACTAGAAGAAGAAAGTGAGATGAGAAAAAAAACCGCCGTATCCAAGCTTTTAGCTAATCCCTTTCAACATCCACTTGTGGTTTTTTTAGAGATTCCCTCCCCTACTATAGACCAAATAGCGGCCATAAGGAGTTATTTTTTAGCACAGAGCATCCCCTTAGATTCATCAGATCCAGATCTTATAAAACAAGAATGTTTCTCATTTTTCGAACCAAGCTATAAGGCAGGCTTAAGCCTCTTACAAGGGTTAGATCAATCTTTTAAAACCTTTATCAAGGAAACCTCAGCAGAAAATATTTCTCTGTCTTTACAAGGACAAGCCATCCACAAAGCCAGACTTATAGAGGCTATTAAGGTAAGGCCTGACGAAGATCATCCGATAGTGTTAGAAAAAAAAGGGTGGATAAAGGAAAAAATTCTTCATGAATCGACAGATCTTATATGGTGTGAGAAGTTTCTATACGCTATCACAGCTCAAAGGGTGATTGGACCCACAGTTATAATTCATATCACAGCTAATCCTGTAGATTTTAGATGCTTGGCACATACCTGCTTTAATCAGCTAGAGGTCTCTATCCGCGATGAAATCGAAATGGGCGAGCCTGCTGATGTGATAGCATCCACCGATAGTCTTTTAGTAAAAACTAATAAACGACAAAAAATGTTTTTTAGAACTCTAGAGCTACTTATGAATGAAACAAAAGTTCATGGGCTTTAATAATTATTGAATCTAATTTATTGAGAGGGTCAAAGTCGGAATATTTTCACAACCCAGCTCTTTTAAAATAGCAAGCGTGGCTTCAAGTTGGCTGGGATCACTCTGTCTTGTCTTATTGCGTAAATCCTCAAATCATCATAGCCGCCAATGTGATCATGATGAGCGTGCGTGATGATGACTCCATCAAGTTTTTTTATATGGTGCTCTTCAAGTAAAATTTTTGTATCAGGTCCTGGATCCAAAATGAAGGTTTTGCCAGATGTTCCGAGAAAAAACAGGTTCTTTTTCTTTTATTTACTTTTTTTGATGATGTGCACACATGACAATCACATCCAAACTGAGGCACACCCAAGGCTGATCCTGTCCCTAAAAATGTAATCTTTATTTTTGTTCTCATATCATTTCACTATATGGATTAACCCTTTTCTAAAAAAAGAAAAAATCTTTGAAAAAAAAATTTAACCTGATATAAAAAATTTTAACTCAATAAAGGACCCTTTTTCGTGAGAAATATTTTCGTTTTATCAAGCCTTATGACCTTATCTATTTTTGCAGTTTCAGCAGGTTCTTCAAGACAAGTTAAAGCTCAAATGCCATCAGATCCAAATCCTTGCGCTCGTTTTGGTAATTGTGAAAAAAGTTGTGTGTTTTTAACAGGTGAAGCTATCTGGTTTAAACCCATACAAAAAATTGAAAAAGGAGTTAAGTACGTACAACTATCCGATGGTTATAATGCTGAGTCTACAGTCAGTTATTTTAATCATAAATTTGCACCAGGATATCGCGTAGCACTTGGTTACAACACTCCTTATGATGGCTGGGATATAGCTTTAAGCTATACAGGCTTTA
The DNA here is from genome assembly GCA_903867585.1 of uncultured Chlamydiae bacterium. Classification (GTDB taxonomy): domain Bacteria; phylum Chlamydiota; class Chlamydiia; order Chlamydiales; family Rhabdochlamydiaceae; genus CAIPRZ01. Next base: position 2,976 of record CAIPRZ010000114.1, on the reverse strand, counting down.
ATTACAAATATAACAATCCCTATATATACGACACTTCTCAAGGAAGCCCTCAAGCAGGTGGCGAATTTTCTCGCAACGGAAACTTAAAAGCCATTTACTACTACAATCTAGGCGATCTTGATTTAGGGCGCATGTTTAAAGTAAGCAAGCATTTAAACCTAAGACCCCATGCAGGCATTCGAAGTTTATGGCTTACTCAAAAACTTCACTATAGCTTTGAAACTGATCCAAAATACATCATTGAAAAACAAAGCGGTAATTTAACAGGACTTGAAGGGGGTGTAGAAGGTCTTTGGAAATTTTCTAAAGAATTTAGTTTTTATGCCAATTTTGCTGTTGCATGCCTTATCAATTCTCAAGAATTTTCTTATAAAACGACTGTAGAAAGTTATAATAACCCAGATGAATACCTAGCTTTCAATGATTGTACAAATTATGGATCTAATGTTGTGACAAACCTTGATGCATTTATTGGGTTTAGGTGGGATCGCAATTTTTCAAATGGTGATTACCATTTTGGAATAAATCTTGGGTATGAAATCCATGACTATATTAACGTTAATCAATCGGCGCTATCGCAATTCGCAAAATCAACCATTACCTACTCAAATGGGCAGGATTTCGCACTTCAAGGCGTCTCACTTGGTGCACGATTTGATTTCTAGAAAGGGTTTCTAGCTTAAAAAAATTAAAAGCCTCCTTTTTTGGGGTTTTTTTATTTCGTTCAAGTTTTATAAACTACCCTTCTTTTTTTAGGATTTTATGAATCCCCTTGACATATCTATGCCAGATTCTACATGTACAGTATGTTTTGATGAAACCTCGGTTTTTCGTTTTAGGTTTCATGAAAATCTATTTTCACAAAGAGTATAAAGCGTCTGTCTTGATTGCGCTTTTAAAAACTTTATAACCATTAAAGACATGGTAAAGTGGCTACTTTCTCTTCTCTTTTCTGTCCTGAATGTAGGAAAGTCACATACTTCAAGATAAAACAGATTGATTCATCGTATGTGCTAAAACTTGCGTGTCTTGTCTAAAGCCGAAAATTCTTAAGTCGTTATAGCCACCAATATGATCATGATGGGCATGGGTAACAATCAAGCGTTGAATTTTTTAATAGGATGATTAAATAGCAGCTTCTTGTCCGCTTTCTCGCTTTTAAATGAGAGTTGCGTATGGCGCAGTGGCATCTTATTTGGGGAATCCCAAGAGCCGATCTTGTCCCTAAAAACGTAATTTTCAATTTCGATGTCATATTGTGGATATGAAAACGTTTGCAGATTGTCTTTAAAGTGAAATTCCTCTCTTTTTAGGAATTTTGTTTAATATTTAATTTGATAATTGTAAGTTGATGAGCTACTCTCACACCGCTGACAGCCCCCCAAGGGGTTTTTTCGTCATAAGGATGATAATAATTCTTTAAATGATCCTTGAGATATTTATAAGCATTATAAATATCGACCTCATCTGAATCAAAAACCTTTTCATAAGTGGATCCAATAACTGTCCAATCTTTAAAAGGGACTAGATAACCCTTGGCTATCATGGGCTTTAATAATTATTGAATCTAAGTATCGACAGATAAAATATTTTTAACTTTAAGTTGTCTCATTTCCCGATGAAATTTAAAAACAAATAAAAGACCCAAAAGAGTCATCATGAAAAGAAATATAGCCCATATATAGAAGGGATCAAATTTGTAGTAATAAACACCTACATAACAAAAAACACACATCATAAGATGTGTGACAGATGAGGTGACAAAACACCAAAGGGAAAAACCCAGTGATCTAAGGGCTGCTTTATAAAGCATAGAGGTGGCTGTACAAAAGACATTGATAAAGGTAGTTTTAAAAAATAGACTAGAATAAGCATAGATTTTATCTACATCTAGGTCATTAGTGGCCCCTTTCAAAAAGACGCCTGTTAAGAATTGAGAAAAGCAAAAATACCCAATAGACATGACCAACATAAGAATATAGGTCATTTCAAGACAGGCAGATAGACTTGAAGAGGCTCCTTTGAGATCATTTTCTCCAAGATATCGACTAAAAATGCTGACAATAGCCGAATAGATGCCAAGCAGAGGTAGATAGGAAATCTGATCCCAACTAAAAATTGTGGAGATGGAGGTACTTATCTCATTTCCATAGACGACAAATAGGTTCACAAAAAATACAAAACAAAAACTATTGAAAAACTTCTCAAGACCAATATAGGTCCCCTGTTTAGACAGTTCAATATTAGGAATCTAGGGCTCCTAGTAATTTTATGGTCTTATTTTGTTAAATTTCTGTTAGTATTCTTGAATAAAAGTATCGTTAAATCCTAGGAATTCCAAAAGAATCCCTGGTATTTCACTGGTTCCTTGATTATCCTATTATAAAATCGTAATGTAGGCTGATTGCAAAATAAACGGAAAGTCGTCATGAAAAAATTGTTATTGAGTTGTTTATTTCTCCTTCAGTTTCCATTTGCATGGGCCGCGTATCCAGAAAAGCCAATTGTGATTGTTGTTCCATTTCCAGCTGGCGGCCCAGCAGATGCCATGGGTCGATCGTTGGCACACGCCATGGGCTTGAAGTTGGGAGCCCTGGTTTTGGTTGAAAATAAAGCGGGAGCGGGTGGCTTGCTTGGCGTATCTTACGTTGCCAGTGCTTCTCCTGACGGTTACACCTTGGGCATGGCAGGGACCGGGGCTATGGTCTATGCCCCTTACATTACTAAAAAAATGCCATTCGATCCGATCAATGGCCTGACGTACCTAACCACTTTGGTGAGAACGCCAAATGTTTTGGTGGTCAATGTGAATTCTCCCTATAAAAATTTAGCCGATCTTTTGACCAAAGCCAAAGCGCAACCAGGGGTATTGACGTATGCATCTGCTGGGGTCGCTAGCAGTGCACACGTGGTCGCTGAATTGTTTCAAAAGCTAACTGGCGTGAAATTTATTCACGTGCCTTACAAAGGCGCTGC
>CAIPRZ010000113.1 GCA_903867585.1 uncultured Chlamydiae bacterium | reverse complement strand
TATTTGACCCTGTCTTAGCTGCTTTTCTTGAACGGTCCCATCAAAAAATCTTGTATGCTCGATTAATTTAGAAACGATGAATCGTTGATTTTCTGGAAAACTTTTTAAATCAAATTTAAAACATTTGCCATGCATGTACATGAGTTCATGAAATTTTACAGCTTCGATAAACTTTTTAAGATTGGGAATATTTATCGGCTTAGAACGGTTAGGTAATCTTAGACCAATTTGGAAATCTACAAGCCCTTTATTTTGATTAGATATAGCAAAAATTATCATGAGCTCTGCAGGATCTAGCTCTTTAAAATGGGTATTAGAGAAAAAAGGAGACTGAGCTAAAATAACAGCAGCTGATTGATACTCTTGAAGAATCTCTTTTTGAATGTTTAGCTCTTTTTGACCTGTGACTTTTTTTTCTGCCTCTTTTAAAGCCGTCATCAAAGCTTTTTTATCATTGGCTGACATATCTGAGGAGGCCAGGAGCTCATCGCCGGAGTTTGTATTGGCAAAATTAGCAAGAACGTTATCGTAGTTGTGCTCAAAATAGAGCATTAAAGCGGCAATATGCTGACAATCATAATTGTAAGGGCAATTACAATCTGAATCGATGGTTTCACATTCAACGCGATCTATTTCAATGATGCTTTCATAGGTATTTTCATATTGTCCATGAACTTTACCCTGCAATTTTATCGATTTATTATTGATATCTAAAAGCTCAGCAGAGACCACTTTTAACGAGTCAAAAAGGTCTTTACCCTCTTTGAGAATATTAGATGAGAAATCTTGTCGAAGTTTGCGAAAGTTAAGCATAATTTTAATGATCCAAATCCTATAAGATGTTTTGGCTTGTACCTTTTTTTTTGCATACCTTCAAGCAAAAATTTCATTTTCGGAATTTTTTAAAAACCACCTCTAGATAGACTTCGTCTGAACAAAAAAAAACAAATATCAGGAAACCTGATACTTGTAATTTTTTTTGCTAAAATATTTTAAAAATGGACTAATTAGATCATGTGAACATGCATCGCTTCAGGACCTTTTTTTCCCATCCCTTCTTCATATTCCACCTTTGACCCTTCTCTTAAAGCGGCTGCATTCCCTTGCACGTTATTAGTATGAACAAAAAGATCCTTGCCTCCATGATCTGGCGTAATAAAGCCAAAACCTTTTTGTGCATTAAAAAATTTGATTGTCCCTTTATGTTTGCTCAAAATTAACTCCTAAAATGATAGTGATTTTTTTAAAGAGCCATTTAAGCCTTTGCTTTGACTCCCCATCCCTATTTTTGAGTTTAAAATAGAAAGATATTTTTTTAAACAGTTTAAAAAACAAAATGCTAAATATTTTTTCACTTAAAAATAATGGCGTTTAAAACCTCAATGAGTTAATTTTTATCACTGTATTGCGGGTGTAGCTCAGTGGTAGAGCATCACGTTGCCAACGTGAGGGTCATGAGTTCGAGCCTCATTACCCGCTAATTTTCCCTTAACCTGCGGGCGTAGCTCAGTGGTAGAGCATCACGTTGCCAACGTGAGGGTCATGAGTTCGAGCCTCATCGCCCGCTATTAAATGATCAATATGGAGACTGTTAATGAGCTCAACCCCCCTTTTATCTTCTAATGTCGAATTTCAACAACACCTAGAACCCCATTGCATACTAAAGCTCGACGTTAAAGCCTCTCATGAGCTTTCCGTGAAAGCTTACAAAGAAGCTGTAAAAGAAGTTAATAAAGCTAAAGCCATTGCCGGCTTTAGAAAAGGAAAAGCCCCCGACGCTCTTGTTATTAAAAGTTTCCCTACTGAAATTGATCAGGTTTGGAAAGAAAAACTAGCTCAAATGGTTTCAAACGAGTGCTTAAAAACAGCTCCTCAACCTCTTACAAAAGAAACTCGTATCCGTTACGAGGTTACCCACCCTTCATTGATCGAGCCTTCTACTTTGACTATCCGTTACGAAGTAGATCCTACAGTTCCTGAAATCGATCTTTCAGGATTCCAATTTGCATCTATAGAGACCCCTAAAGTCGATGAAGATAAAATCAATGAGACTGTAAGACAAACTCAATACTTCTTTGCTAAATGGGAAACAGTGGCTGATCGCGCTGTTGAAATGGGAGATTGTGTTGTTCTTGATGTGGATGTTCTCAATGAAGGTCAAAAACAGAATCTCTTTAGACAAACCCGTTTTGAAGTAAATTCAAGACACATGGCTAAATGGATGATGGATGCTGTTATCGGCATGAAAACCGGTGAACACAAAACCGCTACAAGCACCGCTGATGATGATGCAACAGCTGAAGAAAAAGCTCTTTTCCAACCTAAAGAGGTCGTTCTAACTCTTGTGTCTGTAATGAAAGCAGAACTTCCTTTATTAAATGACGAATTTGCTAAACTTGTTGGTGCTGAAACGATTGCTGATTTTAAAGAAAAAGTATCAAATATTTTAAGCAAACAATCACAAGATCATGTGGTGGTTAAACAAAGAGAGCAGGTCACTCAATTTATTTTAGACACCTATCCTTTTGATCTTCCTTATTCACAAATAGAGCGCGAGGTCCGTTTTAGACTTAAACAACTATTTGATGATCCTCAATTTGGCCCCTACTGGCAATCACTCAATGAAACTGAGAGACAAAACTCTATTAAAGCGCTTGAAGCTCAATCTATCAAAGCGATTCGGATGTTTTACTTCTCACGTAAAATTTTGAATGATAAAAAAATCCAAATTACAAAAGCTGATATGGAAAAAGCGCCTCTTGAACCGATTGAAGTCCTTATTCAACCTTTAGTGTCTGGGCAAAATCCCAACGCTGTTGATATGAATAATGCTGAATCTTATTCAAAAGTGGTTCTTGAAAAAGCCCAAGATGCTTTAATTGCAGACGTGAAAAAATCCTAGTTGCACAATAATGATTTGAGTTTGATATATTGCGCCCTTAAGTGACCCCTTCTGTTTTACAACAGAGGGCTCATTTTGATTAAAACTCTAGAAAAGCTAAGGAATATTTATGTACTCTATACCCTATGTAATTGAAGATACTGGTCGTGGCGAAAGAGCCATGGATATTTATTCAAGACTACTCAAAGACCGTATTGTCTTTATCGGTTCAGAAATCAATGACCAAGTAGCAAACGCTGTTATCGCGCAGCTTCTTTTCTTAAGAGCTGATGATCCTAAAAAAGATGTTAGTGTTTATATCAATTCTCCAGGCGGCGTTATTTCTGCAGGGCTTGCTATATACGACACTATGAAATTTATGGGCTATGACATTAATACCTACTGCTTAGGTATGGCTGCATCTATGGGCGCCCTACTCCTTTCTGCTGGAACTAAAGGTAAAAGATTTGCTCTTCCTAATTCTCGCATCATGATTCACCAACCCTCTGGCGGTGTTATTGGAACCTCCTCTGACATTGCTCTTCAAGCCAAAGAAGTGCTCATTTTAAAACAAATGTGTGCTGGTATTATGGCAGAAGGAACTGGAAAAACCATTGATAAAATTCTTGAAGATTCCGAAAGAGACTATTACATGAGCGCTGAAGAGGCTCTAGAATATGGCCTTATCGATGTCATTGCAGAAGCTAAACAATATACGTCTGTATAACTACAATAGATCATGAATAAAAAAGAAAAAACCCTTTTAGCTTGCTCTTTTTGCGGCAGACCTGAAGAGGCTGTCGATCGTCTTATCTCAGGCCCTGATGCCTATATTTGCGATAAATGTATCAAACTATGCCAAGATATCATCGAAAGAAAACCGGCCAATCACGATTTTAAGCTTTTAAAACCTAAAGAAATTAAAGAGGGTTTAGATGCTTATGTGATCGGCCAAGAAAAAGCTAAAAGGACCATCGCGGTGGCTGTTTATAATCACTATAAACGGATTAGATCCTTATCTAAAGAAAACGCGGTGGAATATGTAAAATCAAATGTGATGTTACTGGGTCCAACAGGTTCTGGGAAGACACTTATTGCTAAAACATTAGCCACACTCCTTGATGTTCCTTTTGCAATCGCAGATGCTACAACCCTTACAGAAGCGGGCTATGTAGGTGAAGATGTTGAAAATATCATCTTAAGACTTTTACAAGCGGCTGATTTTGATGTAGCACGCACAGAAATGGGAATCATTTACGTCGATGAGATCGATAAAATCCGTAAATCAACAGGAAATGTTTCTATTACCCGCGATGTATCAGGTGAAGGGGTTCAACAAGCTCTTTTAAAAATTGTCGAAGGGACTGTTGCAAACATTCCTCCTAAAGGGGGTAGAAAACACCCTAATCAAGAGTATATTCGTGTAAATACCCAAAACATCTTATTCATTGTTGGTGGGGCCTTTGTTAACCTTGATAAGATCATTGCTAAAAGACTTGGTAAAAGCACTATTGGGTTTGATGCCGGTGTAGCTCGTGATTTTGATCCGACAGAGACTAATTTTCTTTTATCAAAAGTAGAACCTGAAGATCTTGTAGCTTTTGGAATGATTCCAGAATTTATTGGAAGATTTAACTGTCTTGCTAACCTTAATGATCTTATGGTTGAAGATCTTATCTCTATTCTTACAGAACCTAAAAACGCGATTGTAAAACAATATCAGCAACTATTTTCCGATGAAGATGTTGATTTAGAGTTTACTGAAGAGGCCCTTGGGGCCATTGCTGTTAAAGCTAAAAGTACAGGAACTGGAGCTCGCGCTTTAAGAATGATTGTAGAATCCATCCTTTTAAATTTGATGTATGAAACTCCCTCTGATAAATCAATTAGCAAAATCATTGTAACTAAAGAATCGGTAACGCAAGGAGCCGATCCAATCGTTTATAGAAGATAATAATTTAATTACTATTTGTTTTGTTAATTATATAGGAACTGAACTGGCTGTACGAATCAAAAAAGCTTTTATAAATACCAAAATATTGCTGCAGACTTTGGTTTAAATATTGCATCTGCGCTTGAATGCTAGAAGAAATACCCGATACGGATTGATTTAAGCTATTAAATGATTGAGTAACAGTGGCAAATTGAGGCGGCAATGGGCCTGGTGCTGTACCAGGAATTGGACGAATAGGAATCGCCTGACTATACAATCCCTCGCAGTAATTAAAGATATCATAATAGGCTCCTCCCCAGCCTGGCGGAGGCTCCACATTAGTCTTTATCGTTTGTATAAAACCAGATAAGCTTTGGATATTAGAACCTCCCAAAATTTTGGTCATTCCAGGAATATGAAGATCATGTTCAAGCTTAGATAGATCGAAATACATTTTTGTTCCGTTTATATAGCCCGTGCCATTGTTGGGCTTTCCAAGTAGCGCAACCACTTGATTCCAGTCATTTTGTGCATTAGTAATATCATTTCGTATACAATTAGCAACATTTAATGCATCAGCTTCTAGTTTAATCTGAGCTTCACAAGAGTTTGTTGCATCTGGCATGCACCGGGTTTGAAAAAGCCAAAGAGCCAAACCTGGAGACATTCCCTGGTATTTCATAGCATTCATTATCGAATTTAAATCAGTTTCATATTGATGGTTGATTGAATCCATGTATGAATTAGTATTAGTCCAATCAGTAATGCTACTGTTGATTCCCATAAATTATTCCGGGCTATGTTCTTAACTCTATATATAATTTTATTAAAAATAAAAGCTAGAGACTTATTGATAACTGAAGTCCATATTTGATTTATTAGAACTTGTACTTTTCATATCCGAATTGGTAATGCAGCGCTTGCTTCTGAACTACAACACATCTATTTAAGTCATTTTATTTATGTAAATGAACAATAGCCGTTAAAAAAAAGGGACCTTACCACAAGGTAAGATCCCTAGAACACTTTAGAAAAATTATAAGCTAATTACCCTCTATAAGAAGTAGAGGCTGCGTTAGCATCTCTTGTAGCATTAATTATCTGAGCAATTTCATTTGTTATGTTATTTCTTTGATCAAGTGTCGCTTGGAACGATCGATCCATTGTACTACTTGCACTTTGCATTAATTGCGAAGCCGCTTCTTGCTGGGCTTTATCACGTGCATCAGCACTTTGTTGACCTTTAAATCCAATATCACACACATTAGTTAAGATTTTTGTAGTAAAGCCTGATCTTTGTGTTGTTTTTTCAATTTGGCTTGTTGTAGCATCGTATTTTGTCTGCAGTGCTTTTTTCCCTGTCTCAATAGAGCTTTTTAACTCATTAGTCTCATCTGCTGTTAATAATTTAAAGTCTGCGTCCTCTAAGCCATCATTAATTTCTTTATTCTCAAGAACAGAAGCTTTTGTTTTTGCTAACTTAGCTTTAAATTCTTCTGTATGTGCAGGATCTGCAGCATGGCTACCTATGGTAGGATTATTTGCTAAACTTCCAAGTTTTTTCTCAGTTGCATTAAGCCTGTTATAGCCTGTTTGGTATTCAGTATGAGCTGTATGAGAATCTGAAGAAGATTTTACATTAGTTACTAAATCCGCTGAGGAAGCGACTGTACCGGCAATACTTGAATACATGTCCATTTTTATTGAATCAGCTGCCTTCTCTCCAGCAGAAATAGTACATTGAGCTGCTGCATGAGCTGTTGAAGCTTGAGCATCCGCCATTTTTTGTGCAGCAGAAACTTGGTTATTTTGAATCTCTAATAACATTTCCACTAATTCACCTGTAGCGTGAGTCATCGCCGCTGATGAACCCGCATCAATATGTCCTAATGTCATACTTAACCTAAAGTTATATTATTCCTTAACTTTATTTTACATGTTCTTAATTAAAATATCAATACAAATTTTTAATTTCTTAATATATAACTGCTGTAACCCATTGATAATCAATGTTTTTAGCTATTTAATTTATTTTAATTGTTGAAGATGCAATAGATTAAATCTAAGGTTTTTGCCACTTAGAACGCTTTAATCGTTGCTGCTCAGGGCTTTGATCCTTCTTTTTCTCATCCCCATTTTTAGACATAACCACATTGACCCTCGCTAAAGATTGCTGCAAAAGATCTGCCTGGGTCTTCATAAAAGCTAAAGCATTTAAAAGACCAACAGCTTCAGGAGATTTAGAATGTTGGGCTGCATGAAAAATCTTTTGGAGTTTTTCAGGATTGAGGTTTAATTGGTTCATTTCATTTTCCATGGCTCTACGACATAAATCGTTAGAGCGGCTAAGGAGCTTGATAAAAACAGCTTTTTCAGCGGTAGAAAATTCTGGAACAAGAGGAAATAGCAGCTTCATAATCTCTTCTATTTCTTTAATACGCCTATTAACCTCCACCTGAGAAATGTCTTGAGGATAGGTTAAAAGCTCTTCTAAGCGGGCTGTAATTTTTGGATCCATCTGGTCCTAAATACTTCTTTATTTACTAATATAATAACTTTTTTAAAAAGACAATGAATAGATAAGAAATTAACTAAGGCTAACGAAAACAATCAATTAATCTTCTTTTTAAACGGTCAGCAAGTCGAAGATCTCTTAAATGGGTTAAACCTAATTCATTAAGAAAATTATCCGCTTGGACCCCTGGATCTTGATCTCCATATTTATATAAAAGATCTGATATATCTCGGCTTGAGGGCTGTATACCTAATTTATTGCAAAATTGAGTATATCTTTCTTCTACCCTTTGGTGTTGATTAGCTTGTCCTAGCCAATCTTGCTCGCCATTAAATAGTAGCCCTACAGCTTCTGCAGCCAGCTCTTTAGCGGCTTTATACTCGCCTTCTCTTTGCAACCTACTATTAATATCTCCTTTAGGCTCTAACCATTTGTCCTCGCTTGGATTGGTCTTAGCCTGAAATGTAACAAACTGCCACCACGTGCGATCGACTTTAGAAGTTAAAAATAATATAGCTAAATTTTTAGCAAGTTGGATTTTATCTTCAAGCGGTATATTAGCCCCAGGACCAGCGACCTGTTGTGCAGCTTTTGCTATTGCTAGCTTTAAATCAATAATATCGCCCTCGCGTCCTTGAACATCTAAAAAATTCTTGAGTTTATTTAATTCTTTTAAACGCAACTCCATTTCTTCTATCGTCCCTCTATCAAAATTCGCTGCTTTAAGACCATCTAGCCGTTGCTTTGTACGTGATACTATGGGCTCTAATCTTGCAGCCATTTGCTCACGTTTCCTTTTAGAGCTTTCTGCGTATTGAGCTAAATTCAATCTAGGTGAGGTTACAGTTGGATCCTTGTTAGTTATTGAATTAAAGATTTTATCTTGTAAATTGCTATTATTTTTAGATGTTAAATTATCAATATTAAATGCATTCATAATTTCTACTGATTGATTATAAGATGCAAATGATGAAGCCAGCTTACTTCTTTGATTTGAATGCACTTGACCCAACTCCACTCGACCTTCAAATCCTTTAATCTTTGTAGCTTCTACTTTTAAAGAGTTAAAAGACTGTGAAAATTGCTCCAGTTGTCCCCTTAATTCAGGAGTTAATGCCCTTCTATTCAAAAGCTCATTGATATCGATAGTAACTTCAATATCAGGTTGCCCTGCAGTTTCATTTGCGAGAGTGCATTTAAGGCTTTCTGAACCAAGCTTTAAAGAATAGCTTGTTAATCGATCTATATTGATAGGAGGAACCTGAGCTCCTAGGGCGTAGGAAACGACATTTTCAATGTCTGTGCGCTTTGCAGTAAGATTATGTTCAGCTTGGCGTATAGTTTCTGTTCCTAAAGCGCCTAAGCTAATAAAAGCTCTTTGGAAAATAGCAGACTCTCTTCTTACAACTCTTACCTCAGCACCCTCAGGAGGTTGCTCTGGTCTCACACTTCCAAATCCTTCTTCTCCAACGCCGACAGTCATAAAAACTCTAATTTAAGATCTTGTTAATTCTATTATAAAATAATTTTGTTTTTTAAAAACATAATTCCTTCAAATAGACACATTTAATTTTTAAACGAATAAACACCTCACTTATAATAGTTTAAAAGTTTAATTTTATTGATTGTAAAGTATTAATTTACAATTGGTTACGTTATTAAGAATAATTTAAAAATTAAATTGACAAATTAATAAGTTTATGTTAAAATAAAGTTAAGGAAAAATATACAATCAAAGGTTTTAATATTATGGATAAATCAACCATACTTACCAGCGGCCCTAAAAGTCCCGATATGCCTGGATCTAACGTTTTCTACACGCTTATGATGGCTATTAGTGAGTCTTCTAAAGGCGTCTCTTTACAACAGATCGCTGACGCTGAATCCGCTATGAACTTTGGTCACATAGAAAACGACATTAACCAGCTATGGTACAAAACAGGTGGAATATTGGATCAAATTACACAAAATATTCTTAATTGTGCTAATAACAGTGACAGTAACGGCGTTCAATATTGGCAATCAGTTTTTAATAAAAACTCTGCTGTTGCGCAGCAAGCAGGTTCATCTGCAGACTCTATTCTTCAAATGGCTAACCAGCAATCGAGTGCGGACTCTACTAACATACAGAACATTAACCAGTTAGGGTCTTCAATGAATATTATGGGTTACATTGCAAACCTTTTAGCTAAATAAAATCGCTTATTAGTTTAACCAATTGATTTACAGTAGTTTATATAAATAAAGATTTATCTTGCATAAATATTAAAAATATGTTAAAATTAAGTTAAGGAAATATGAGGATTAATATGATTAACAACATTTCACAAACTTCAGGTTTAAATGCAGCTTCAGCTCTACCAATGAGCTTTGAGCAAATTGCTAGACAATTGCCTACTGCTACATCTGAAAGCTCAGAATCTAACCCACAATCTTTGAAAGATATCTTATCACAACTTGCCCTACTATTAAACAGCGTTCAGACTGAAACGTCTAACGACCAGGCTGCCTTTGCTAATATGAACAAAAAAATCTCGACCGATATGATTGGAATGATGCAGCAACAAGTTCAAAAAATCCAAGACGAACTTAATGCTCAAGCTAATGAATCTGGATGGCAGAAGTTCATCGACTGGTTAACAGGTGCTGTTGGTGTTATTATTGCTGTTGTTGGTGTTTTAACAGCTAACCCAGCCCTTGCTTTTATCGGTGCTTCAATGGCTGTTGTTGCTTTTTCAAATGCTACAGGCTTAACAGACAAAATTACTGCTGGTATTAGTGCTATATTAAAGAAAATGGGCGTTGACCCACTAGTTGCTGACTTAATTGCTCAGCTTATCATTGCTGCTGTAGTATTTATTGCTACTTATGGTTCTGGTGCTGGTGCTGAATGTTCTATGTTAAAAAACGTAGCTCAAGCAGGTTTTGCTTTAGGTACTGCTTTACTTGCAGCTCCTAGAATTATGAGTGATATCGCTACTCTTGTTTTACTTAATGACAATTCTCTTTCAAAAGAAGAGAAAGAAAAAAGAGAACAAGAAGTTGCCATGATCCAAGCTATCATCGGTGCTATTTTTGCTATCGTTGGTGGTGGTATCTCTAACTGGAATAGTATTGCTGAAAACGCTAACGGTATTTCTAAGTTCTTTGGTGGTTCTGGAAAGATTTTAGCTGAATCTGAAACTTTAGCAATGAAAGGCACAACTTATGCTGAAGCATGGGCTTCAAACGCCTATAGTAGATTACCAGAATCTATGAAAAATATCGTTAATAAAGCTAATAGTTTAATTGACCTCACAAACGATTGGGGTAAATCTTCTGAAACGTTAAAATTTGCTTACCAAGCAGGTTTAAAGGCCTTTGATGCTGGTACACAAGCTGGTAACATTGCTATAAACGCAACTCTAGCTGATTTAACTTTAGAAATAGCTGAAAACAATGCCGGTCTTGATATGTCTACAGCTGAACTAAAAATCAATGACGAGATTTCAAAAGCAGCTCTTAAAGACTTTGCTAATAAATTGAAAAATCAATCAGCTCAAATGACTGCATTAATCAATGCTATCGAAATTGAAGGTAGCTCTTACGTTAATGCGATCGCTGGTTAATCACTAGTCAAATAAAAGCCTCCTTAGCCCCAGGGATCAAACCCTGGGGCTTTTTTTTACCCCTTGAATTTATCTATTTTTAAGGATACAACCTGTAGAAGGAGCTATCTTTCTATGATCGAGTCTCATTTAAAAAGTTTGTCAGAAGAGTATGGATTTAAGTATAACCATCTCAATAAAATATTATCGGTGAATCTAGAACCCCCTTTCACCATTCAATACAAAGATCAAGTACTAAAATTTTTTGGGTTTTTACCTCAAATTAATAGCGACAAGATGGAAGAGGGATTAGAAAAACTCATGCAACTTAATTTGACTTTAGAATCCTCAGAAAATCTTAATATTGGCTTTACACCTGATGAAAAGCTCGTACTTAATTCAGATTTTTTCTTTACACTTAATTACAAGCAACATCAAATGCATATTGAATCTTTTGCCAATCATTTGGACAAAATATCGACAATGATTCAAGATTTGAATAAAGCTAACTAAATAACACTATGACCGGTTATCTCATTGCAGAAGAAGGGCCCTTATCAGGCACCTGTATAGTCTTTGAAAACCAAGAAGAATGGACAATTGGACGGGACCCTGATGCTGTCAATATAGTTCTTGAAGATCCTATGGTTTCAAGAAATCATGCTATCTGTCGATTAACCAATGAAGGTTACATTCTCGAAAACCTCTCTTCTATCAATCCGATGACCCAAAATGGTAAAGTGATTGCAGAGCCTGTTTTATTAAAAGAAAATGACATCATTCAAATAGGAAGCACTTTTTTTAGATTTACAAGCCTAGCTCCTCAATCAGAACCTCTAGAAGAACCGATAGAATCTCTCCAAGATCTAGAGCCGCTTGATAGCTCAAGCTTTGAAATGCAAGCCCTATCCTCCTGGCTTATTAAAGTCATTGCAGGTCCCAATAGCGGTGCTGAATTCAACTTAAAAATCAACGGAACCTATGTTCTAGGGAAAGACCCATCTACCTGTGATCTTGTTTTTGCTGATATGAGTGTATCAAGGCAACATGCCAAATTAACTGTTACTGATACTGGGGCTTTATTTATCGAAGATCTAGGCTCTAAAAACGGAGTCCTTGTCAACGGCTTAAAAATCCAAGAAAAAACTAAAATTGAAACTCAAGATGTGGTGGCTCTTGGAACCTCTAGCTTCATGGCTATCGACCAAGAAATTGCCAATGAAACCATCGTCTCTTTTCAAGAAGAGGAGAAAAAAGAGACTGAAGTTGTCGAAGCTTTACCTGTAAAAAAAGATTGGAAAGGATTGAAAATTGCTAAAAAGCATTTAGCCCTATTTTCAGTATTTGCTTTTTTATTAGTTTCAGGTCTAGTCAGCATGCTTTCCTTATTCAATCCGACAACGGTTGAAGTAAGCCGGCCCAACGATATTCATTTCATTGAAAAAACCCTGAAAAACTTCCCCTCTGTTCAATTTTCCTATAATTCTACAAGCGGCAAACTCTTTTTAATAGGACATCTATTAACTAGTATTGACAAGCAAGAAATGCTCTATGCTCTTAATAGTTCTAATAAAGCCTTGATCATTGAAGATAATGTGGTTGTTGATGAACTTGTATGGCAAAACATGAACGCCCTTATTGCAACTAATGGCTTATGGGAAGGGATTTCTATTCATTCCCCTTCGCCTGGTAAATTTATTGCCCGCGGCTACGTTCAAACCATTAACACCTACGAAAGCTTAAGCGATTTTTTAAACCTCAATTTCCCCTACTTGGATAAACTAGATAATCAGGTGGTGGTTGAAAGTAATTTACAAATGGCCATCCAAGGCCTTCTTCTACAACAAGGATTTAATGGGGTACAATTTCAATTAGCTCAAGGTGATGTAGTATTATCTGGAAAAATACCTGAGGCTCATGCTGAAACCTTCGATCAGCTTCAAAAAAGATTAAGACATTTGCCTGGAATCCGAAGCGTAAAAGCTTTTGTTGTCTATTCCAATCAAGACAGCTCGCGTGTGGATATTTCAACTCAATATGCCATCACCGGTTTTTCAAAATCAGACCATGATAATTATTATGTGGTGATTAATGGTAAAATTGTGGGTAATGGCGATAATATTGATGGTATGTTAATTACTCAGGTTACACCAGAGCATGTCTTATTAGAAAAAGATGGCTTAAAATTTTTAATTAATTACAATCTGCAATAATAGATAAACACACTACGTGCATTCATTAAGGAGATTTCATGTTTGATGTGCCAAAAAATAAAAGTGGGATGTTTTCTTTTGATCTAGAAAAAGAGCTAAAAGATGACCACGCAAAAGCAAAAAAGCTTTTAAAAGAAATAGAAGAGAAAGAACACAAACTCAAAAACGCAATCCGTTCTGGGGCTCCTAAAGTAGAATTTGAAAAAATGGGCGTATTTTTAAAAGCCTATCAAGCTCTACATAAAGTAGTCACTAGACTTGCAGTAGCTAAAGGGGAATAACTTATGTCTGGCGGAATAAATCCAAAAATTGCCACGCTCTCACTTACCGGTCTAATGGCAGCTTATTCTAAACTTCAATCGACAACAATGGCTCAAGTTGCCGCATCAGCTTGTAACATATCAAACGCACAACCAGGTCAGTTTTTGATGCTTCAATTTATGATGAGTACCGTATCGCAGGTAGGGCAATCGATTTCAAACTTAGTCTCACAGGTGCAATCGATGGTTAATAACTCGGTAAGAAACCAAAAATCCTCATAAGATTAAGGAATTTATTTATGAAAAATATGGAAGAATACGAAAAAGATTTTCTCCTGTTTCTTGAATGCGGATTTATTGC
>CAIPRZ010000112.1 GCA_903867585.1 uncultured Chlamydiae bacterium | reverse complement strand
GTGAGCTTTCTTCTTTGGGGCTTGATGATGAATCTTTTGTAAATTCCATGGCTCCAGATTTAATAAGGGCAAGATGAAGTTGCCCATCTTCTTGCGCCATGTCCCCTTTTTCTAGGGATTTTGCTTCAAACATCCTTAAAACAGTTTGATAGACAGACTCGTCTTCTCGATGACATTTTAATTCTGTTAAACGAACTTTTAATTCTGCAAGTAATGCAGCAGATAAAGGTCCGCAAGAACTTAAAATCACCTCAATAACAACAGGATCATAGGATAGTAATGCATAAGTTAAAAGCGAGTCATTTGAATCTGGTAATTTCTTTAAAGTATTTACCCCTTTAGCACATAGCATTCTTAGCGTTTCTGGCTGCAAGAATTTAATAGCCGCTTTAGCACAAGCAACCATTAAATATTTGTCCTCAGCACATTTATCTAAAATAGGTGCTAATACCTTTGGAGCTTTGATTAATTTATTAAATAAAGTACCAAATTCATTAATATAACGAAGCAAATTAGGCTTAGCGATCCTTTGGACAATATAAATCATAGAATCAGAATTTAAAAAGTCTAAAGCTTGAGATAATTGGGAGTTGCTAAGATCTAAGTTACAGGCTTTATATGACGCAGAAAGACTTAATTCGTAAGCGTTTAATTGATTAAATATCTCTTGATCAGGTTTTTGTGCTTTTAAAAGAGCCTCATAAAGCTCCTTTATCTGAAAAGCATTTTCTCCTTTTTCTGCTATCCACTCTTTATAATAGCGTCCAAATAAAACCTTATCAGACCCTTGAATAGCTGCTTTGAGCATAGGATAAATACTTGTTTTAAGCGATAATTGCTCATTAACTGCGGATGTTTTTTCTAAGTAGGCCTTAATTTCAGAGGCCCCATAAATTACAGCTTTTTCATAGAGTTCTAATATTAATGCAGCCACAAGATCTTTTAATGCCTCATCTTGAAGATGTGTCATAAGCTCTTCAAAACAACAAAGATTATCCCCTTTAATAGAAGCATATAGTAGGTGGAGAAAATCTTGATGCTCGATGGGGGGAATGGTTGTTATGAATTCTTTTACAAATTCCCACATAGCTTTTGATGACGATAGAGCCGCAAAAGTCTGTAGAGATAATCCACAGGAGTCTTTTTGAGTCCAATCCACAGGTTCTCTAGAGGAAGCTATAATCCGTTTTAAACCTTCAACATCCCCCATCAAAATGCTGGCTTGAATGAGGTTCATAGGCATAATTTTATAATTAAGAAGACTTAAAAGGGGATCTTCTAAGAAGCCAAAATTCAAAACCATCCTAGAATCTACTCCTTGAGAAATGGTTATATCAATTAAACGTTCAGAATTGGAAGAAATTAAGGCATCCATAATTGATCTATTTAGATCTTTAATTTTGTATGCAGGAAAAGAAGGGGCTAATTCTTCATTTTTTAATAACTGAACAAGACGGGATCCAAATTCTTCATAGAATAAAACAATCTCTTCTTTAGAGAATAATCCCTTTATGGCTGGATCTGCTTTTGTAAAAGAGATAAATTCATTAATTAACG
>CAIPRZ010000111.1 GCA_903867585.1 uncultured Chlamydiae bacterium | reverse complement strand
CCTGTAAAAACATCGTTTGCTTTGATGGGGATACTTAAAAGTCTATATCCAGAACCCTTCAATCTTGCAATCAATGCACTAACAGCCGCTGAAATGGAAACATTTTATAAAATCTGCGGAAATAAAGAGGTATTGAATCTGTTAAAAACAGAGAAGTTCCCTACATGGAAACTTCTCAAAAAATATGATATGGATAGACAAGCATTCTTAGAAAAAAGAAGCCCTTATCTCATCTATTGAAAAAGCTCTTCTACAGTTCCTTCTGGAATCTCTTCAAATAAGGTAACTTCATCTTCATCTTTTAGAGCGGCTAGATCTTCTTCATTGAATAGCTCTTCAAGAGCCAACTCCTGTTCAAGATTGGCTGGATTTGCTGTTAGTGACATTTGTCCTAGAATCACTAATAAAAATAAAAGCTTCGACATAAAAACCCTTTAGTTAAAACATAGGTAAATTCAAACGATGAAACATTTTACAAAAACTTTCAAGTAATTAGAAAAATATTTCTTTTTTTATCGAAGAACAAATAAGGGTTTATCCTTAGAATGCAAAACATAAGACTCTTCTATAACTAAAGATATATCTTCAATAATCGGTGGCTTATCATTTGGTTGAGGAATAATTTCTGGTTCCACTTTTTCAAATTTAAAAGGAATTTGTGCATTAAAAAATACACAACGTCCAGCGAAGGCTTTAATTATAGCTGCAGGTTCTGGCAAGTAACTAGGAAGTATCGCAATTTTTTTCTCATAAAGATCTTGATGGTCCTGCTCATTCAATAAAGAAGGATATAGTTGCAAAGATCCACCCTTTTTAGGGGCCACCAAAAATTGAATGGCTACAAGCTGTGTCTTTACGTTTAATGATTTTGTATCTGCAGGCAATCCACGCGCTTCTACAAGTGAGATCTGTGATGATCCATAAGCACGAGCAACAAAAGCTTCTGCCTTTTTATCATCGATTTGCCCAACAACAGATCCTTTTGGATGAGCTTCATCTAATTCAAGCCTTAACTTATCAATCCATGTTAATTGAGGATAAGCGGCCTGTCTATGACTGGTTATAGACTTTACAGCGCTCTTATAATACCAATATAATAAATTATCACTCTTCAAAGAATCCTCTAAAGTAAATCCATAATAAATATGTTCTGCACTGAGATTTTTGGTTGTAGGATGAAATCCTGCAATCAATCTTTGCTCAGTACTCAGCATAGGACCCTTCATGTATCCATCAATTACCAAGCAATTAATTTTATTTGATAATAATAGATTCAAGTCATCAGGCAAGATAACTCCCTGATTGCAAACTTTTACACTACATGGAGGAAGAGGTTGTCTACAAAAACGAAAAACATTTTTTATAATTGAAGTCATGAAAAAATCCTAATTTTGAAAATATGAATTAATAGAAAGATTAGACTTATTTAATAAGTTGAATTAAAAAATTTATAGAAAATATGACAGTTTGGTCTGAACTAAAAATAAAGATTGTCGAACTACTTTGATCTATTAAATCCAAAAGAATTACGTCTTAAAGGACGCTTATTGGACTCAGGCTTATCATTTGTCGGTTTATATTTATTGATAGAAACAAGTCTACTAGAAGGACGCTTATTGGACTCAAGCTTATCATTTGTCGGTTTATATTTATTGATAGAAACAAGTCGACTAGGAGCCTTTTTAGGGGCTTTTTCATCAAATCTAGCCTTTGTTAGATCAAGCTTAACTCTAGGGGTTTTAAT
>CAIPRZ010000110.1 GCA_903867585.1 uncultured Chlamydiae bacterium | reverse complement strand
ATTAAAACTTAAAAAATTACCTTTTGTTGCATCATAAGAGCAGCGGATCTCTTTTAGGGCGCTTCCTTCTAGAGCATAATTGTTAAAAACAATCATCAAAGGGCATGCATTTTTTTCATCAGCATCTTGCTTTAAGCTAATAATTTTAGATAAAGAATTATCAAGACTACTTGAGGATAGATGTTTGTCAGGATCTGCTAGATTTAGCCCTTTTTCCTTAAGTTTTTTTATGGAAGCACTGCCAGTATAGGGATCATTTAATAAATTATAGCCAATTTTTTGAAGATTCAAAGATTCTGTATTCCCTTCAAGGAGGGCTTTTTTCCACACTTTTTCTAAAAACTCAGATACAAGAGGAAATGTTTCTTGATTTTGGAAAGAGAATTCTTCGTTAACAACGTGAAAATACATGGTTGAAGAATTAATAAGTTCACTTGCAGAAAGGTTTTGAGAACCAGGAAAGTCAAGGCTTATGTAATCGCCTTCTTGACGAATCGATACTTCAGATACCCCAAGACGATTAACTCGGTTGTATAGTTGATTAATGGCTGATTTAATTTCTGAAGGATCAGTAACTTTTTTGCCCTGTTTGTCTTCTAATTGAATAAGAATGTGCTTTCCACCAGAAAGATCTAAACCAAATTTTAAAGCCTTTTTTTCTGATCCATTGAAATAGTTTTTTATATTTAAAATTAGATTAGAAAAAAGAGGGTTTTTTGATGGGGCAGCGATGGGGGTTATTGAAGTCTTGGTGTCATTATTTCTAGCTGCATTGTAGTTTTGCTGCCAAAGAACAAGGTTTTCTTGTTTAGCTTTTGCAAGCCTTTCTTGTTCTGATAGGAGATCTTTAAGCGTTCCTAATTCAAACGTGGCAAGTGGTAAAGAGCCGTAGGTTTTGACACGGTTATAAAAAATTTCTAAAGAAGGTTTATAGAAATCTTTGCACTCAAAGATCAGATCGTTTTTAAACTCTTTTCCAAAAGGGGTATTTGAGATCGTTTGGAATTCAAAAGCCTGTACTAGTTTTTGTAGTTGTCTTAAGTCTTTTTGGATAAGTTTAGTTTCAGTTGTTGATGACCCTTCAGTATCTTTAATAAGCTTTTCAAAGTTTTTTGCTACTAGGTACAATGAGCTTTTTGAGATTTGATTTTTAAATAAACTATTACTAGAAATCGGGGAATGAAAAATTAAACAATTTTCTTGATCTAGAGCTGATAGTTTATGAAACTCTTCTGTGGTAACAACGGGATAATTCAAAGAGTTCAATTCAGAACTTTTGGGTTTAAATAAGTTTTTAAGACTTAAGAAAACTTCTTGAGATAGGATTTTAGTTAAATTTTCAACATTTGTTAGTAAAAAAGGACGATCAGGATTTTGGACAATTTTTGCCGTGCAAAGATTTTCATTTATCGAAAAAACTTCTCCTAGATCCTCATTTAACTGAGATAAGACATCTCCTAAAAGTGATTTAACCTGAACATGATCTATTTTTTTAGCAATGTCTTTTTGAAATTCGAGCTTAAATGTATTGGTGTTGTAATCAATTGTAACGGATCTAAACAAGCAATCACTATCCAATCCGTCGATTTGAGAAAGCGTAGATTTTATAAAATCATAAGAGGAAATAGCTTCAATAATATTTTTTAAACGAGCTTCTGCTAGGTATTTAATATTGATATCGGAGACAAAATTTGCATTTGCTTGAAGATACTGTGTGTCTTTTTTAATGCTAATAGGGGATGGGAATTTTTTTACTAAATAAACCGTTTTATCCTCGCTTGAAGCTATCTGCATTTTGTAATTTTTATAGGGGGCGTTGGCTATGGCTTCTGGAAAATTTTTTTCAAAAAGGGCAGCTTCTTCTGCACTAGCAAATTCTAGGGATAAGGTTCGTGGGCATTCCTTAAGCTTGTGGATGGTGACAGAAGGTATATTTAAGCGATAACTAAGCTGTGTTATCCAATCTGAAATTTCTTTTTCATGGGCTAAAGAGGCTCTTTCCCAATCATTTAAAACTTCGCTAGCTTGCTTAAAGCTAATAGGATCAGAAAGGGGTTTGGAATAATAGAAAACAGATGGGAGAAGATTATAAAGGGTAAATGCAAGGACTGAGCATGTAAAAATTTTTTTCCACTTAGTGTTCATAAAAGCCTAATTTTGTTGGCACCTAGCATAAGGCCCTCTGGTTGATTATGTCTAGATACAGGATCTAATAGACACCCTTTAAAGTAGTAAAAGTTTTTCCAGTTTTAAATCAATTCGCATAGGATTTACTATTTATCCCAACAAAAGGAAAAATTTTGTCTATAACAGTGCTTTTAGGCCTTCAATGGGGTGATGAAGGTAAGGGAAAAATGGTCGATATTTTGGCAAATGATGCTCACCACATCGTTCGCTCGCATGGCGGAGCCAATGCGGGTCATACCCTTGTCGTCAAAGGTCGAGAGTATAAGTTTCATCTAGTTCCATCTGGTATATTGTATCCTGATAAATTGTGCTATTTAGCGGGGGGTGTAGTTATTGATCCAGAGGTTCTTATTGAAGAATTAGAGCGGCTAAAAGAAGCTGGAATAGACTATAAGAATCGCTTTTATATTTCTCATCGGGCTCATATTCTATTGCCTTATCATAAATTACTTGATCAAGCCTTAGAATCCCGTCGTGGTAAAGGACTTATTGGAACTACAGGTAAAGGC
Source organism: uncultured Chlamydiae bacterium (assembly GCA_903867585.1). Taxonomy (GTDB): domain Bacteria; phylum Chlamydiota; class Chlamydiia; order Chlamydiales; family Rhabdochlamydiaceae; genus CAIPRZ01. The sequence goes on along the minus strand of CAIPRZ010000110.1, from coordinate 1,593 downwards.
ATAGGGCCCTGCTATACAGACAAGATAAGCCGTATTGGAATAACCATGGAAGAGTTTGCAGATCCTGAAGTTTTTAAAGCTAGAATGCATCAGCGCTACTTGACTTTAGATGAAGAAATTATTTCTAAAGCCAAATTAAAAGATGTCCTGGAAATGTGTGAACACTGGCGTAAATCTATAGCTCATTTTCTTGTAGATGTGGAGCATCATCTCTATAATGCATTAGAAAAAAAAGAATCTGTCCTTATCGAAGGTGCTCACGGAACTATGTTAGATATTTCCTATGGCACCTATCCATTTGTTACCTCTTCTGGATGTATTGCAGCTAGTGTCCTTGCAGGGTGTGGCCTTGGTCCCATGAAGGTTAAAAGGGTCTGTGGTATTATAAAATCCTATACCACAAGAGTTGGTTCAGGACCTCTTCCAACGGCTTTATCAGAGGATGAGCAATCCCAGTTTATGTCCCATCATGAAGCGCGAGAAATTGGGACAACAACGGGTAGGTTAAGAAGAATGGGATGGCTTGATATTCCCTTGATTCGCCGCTCTATTGAGCTCTCTGGGGTAAGTGATCTTGTTTTAACAAAACTTGATATTTTAGATTCCTTAAAGGAAATTAAAATTTGCACACACTATCTGCATCAAGGAAAAAAAATAGATATTTTTCCTACTAATACGGCCCTTTTAGAGCATTTGCATCCTCAATATATCACCTGCGAGGGTTGGCAATCATCGACTCAATTCATTACCGATTTTGAAAATTTACCCCAAAAAGCACAAGACTATATAAAAACTGTAGCTAAACTTTTAAAAGTACCCATTAGTACCATTTTTGTAGGGCCAGATCGCGAGCAAACGATAAAATGTCTCTAATGTCATCAAAAGTAAGTAAGGAATTAATTAATCCTCCTCCCCAGCATGTAGCTATTATCATGGATGGGAATCGCCGATGGGCTCAAGAAAGGGATATGCCAAGTGCGTTTGGTCATTGGAGAGGGGCTAAAGCTTTAACTGAAATTGTGAAAGCAGCCACAGATTTAGGAATTAAAATTTTGACAGTTTACGCTTTTTCTACAGAAAATTGGTTAAGACAAAAAGCTGAAGTTTCTTATCTCATGCAACTTTTTGAGAACTATTTATTAGAGCAGAAAGAGACCATGATTCAAGAAGGGATAAAATTAGATGCCATTGGTGATCTATCATTACTTCCTGATAGACTTGTAAAAGTTTTTCAAGATGTTAAACAAGCGACAAGTGCTGGTAAAAACATAGAGCTTATTTTAGCTTTAAGTTACGGCGGGCGGAATGAAATTTTAAGGGGAATTCGGGCTGTCATAGATGATTATGATCGCGGCCTTATTGATAAACAAACGCTTGATGAGGCAACCTTTTCTCAGTATTTAGATACTGCTAAATGGCCAGATCCCGATCTTTTAATAAGAACAAGTGGTGAAAATCGCCTGAGTAATTTTTTGCTTTGGCAACTTTGTTATACGGAAGTAATTATTTCAGATGTATTATGGCCGGATTTCTTATATAAAAACTTAGAAGATGCTGTTAATGAATATAGATCACGAAAACGCCGTAAAGGAT
>CAIPRZ010000109.1 GCA_903867585.1 uncultured Chlamydiae bacterium | reverse complement strand
GCCCATACTAACCCCTTAAAATATTTTTGCCTTTAATTATAGCAGAGGCTTCTTACTTAGGGAAATGGTAAAAACCAATTTTTATAAATAAGCATTTATTTATATTTAGAAAATAAAATTAAAATTTTTAATTACTCTTGTTATTTACTTAAATAAATAAATCGTTATTAATAAGGAAAAGATTAAAATAATTTATTATACCTAGTTTATGCGTAAAAAAAAGAACTTTAAATACAGCACCCTTATTATAGGGGCCGGTTTGGTGGCTTTGAGTTTATCAGCCATTCCCCTATTTAAAAGTAACAACTCTAATAATGAGAATTTGTTTCCCTTAGCGACCACCTATAGCAGCCCAGCTCCTAAAAGCCCCCCTCATAAAGAGCCTTTAAACAATCACCCCTATAACAACGATCTAAGAACAGAAAATGGGTATCTATTTGCCTCAGCTCTTCTGTGGAATGTTTTAACAGATGCCCAGGATGTGTCATTTTCAAATTCTAGCCAGACCTATCTACCTTACAACTGGGGGTGGAATTGGGGCTTCAAAGGGGCTATTGGATTTAGAGGACATGAGGATAACTGGGATTTTTCTATCAATGCAGCCTATTTACAGGCTTTTTATAATACCAGTCTGAATAGCAATTCCAATTTACCAAATATCGGTTCTGCTGATTCACCCCTTAAACAATCTAATAGTTTTTATTACTATGATGGGTCTTTACTCATATCAAGAGAATTTAATATTTCACAGCAGCTAAGTTTTCTTCCACTTGCTGGGGCTAAAGGGGCCTATTTTCAGCAAAAAGCCTCTATTGGATTAGGGGTGCCTGATCCCGCCACACCTCCCTATGCCATCAATATCTTACTTAAAAATTACTATTGGGGTGTAGGACCACAGGTTGGAAGTGCTTTAGTGTTTAAATTTGTGGATCACTTTGCCTTTAATGCGCAGTTAGACGCCGCACTCCTTTGGGGTAAAATACAAGCTGAACAAAATACAACAAATAATGACACCACTACAGAATCTATCAGTGGCTCAAAATACCAGGTTGTTCCTAACTTCAATATTTTAGCCGGTTTTATTTTTGATTGGAATTTATGTGAAGATACGATGAATTTGGCTCTTAACTTAGCTTATGAGTGTCGCTACTTTTTAAATAATACCGATACCGCTGCATCCAATTTTAGTCGCCAAAAAGGGTCAACCTCTTTGCAAGGAGCTAACGCAGGACTTGTATTTAGTTACTAATTACAAAGTTATCTGTGGGGGTGATTTGATGAGCAGGGTAAGTTTAAGGGTGAGTTTTAGCTGATCTTTTTCATCCGTTGCTTTTTCAATCTCCTCTTGCACCTTTTCCCTTTTTTTAAGCCAGGCCCTTTCTAAAAGTTTATAAATGGCCTCTTTTGACCCCTCTTCCAATTTTAATCGGTTAATTTTTTTATCAAAAAGAGCCTCAAAATAGGGATGTAGCTCCATATCTAGAGCTGTCATAAATGGCATGGTTTCTAAATCAGTTAGATTTTTTATAGCTTCATAAAGTTTAGAGGCCCTCTCACTACAAAACTCTAAATCATTTTTCGTAAAGAGCAAAGAGGTAGGGAGTTTTTGTTTTTTTGTCAGATAATAAAACCTAAGAACATCGGTATCTAATATATGATCCTTATCGACGCTTGATTCGGTTTTAGATAAAGGCCTAGGCGTTTTAGAATTATAAATTCCAAGAAGTCTTTCCGGAATATCGGCAAGATTGGCTAATTTCTTTAAGCTTTCATGAATAAGGATAGGATCTTTAAATTCTTGGATCCGTTTTCTAATTTCTTGAATAAGCCTATTTTTTTCAGACGGCTCTTGGATATCGTAACTGTTTTTAAGGGTATCATAGAGAAATTCTAAATAGGGCTTAGCTGAATATAAAAGTTCATCAAAAGCTTTTTTACCCTCTTCTAAAATAAAAGAATCGGGGTCTTTAGCTTGTGGAAGAACAATCACATGAACACTGACCTGTGACTGCATGAAATATTCACCAACTTTTACAGCGGCCGTTTTACCTGCATGATCTCCATCAAATGCTAAATAAACGCTTGTAACCCCAAGCTGCTTTAACATTTGAACATGAGCTAAACCAAATGCTGTTCCTTGCGAAGCTACTGTCCAATCATACCCTTCGTTAATAAGCCGCATCGCATCGATTTGCCCTTCACAAATCAATGCTTTTTTTTCCTTGATGATTTTAGCGCGTGAATATTTGAGCCCAAATAAAACATGGCTTTTTTTGAATACAAGCGTTTCTGGAGTATTGATATATTTACCCCCAAAAGCCTCTTCATCTAGTTTTCTTGCCGAAAATCCTAAACATTCTCCCATCGCATCAAAGATTGGTATCATAAACCTATCAAAGAAAAAATCTTGCTTCTTATCTTTATGATAAAGCCCCGCTTCTGCCATGACATCAAAGTCATAACCTTGAGATTTTAAGTAGCGGCTCAATGCATTGTTTTTAGGGCTATAGCCTAAAAAGAACTTTTCTTGAAAAGCCCGATCCATTTTTCTAGAAGCCGCATAAGTTAGCGCTTTATCCCCTTCATAGGTATGTAAAAGACAAAAATGATAAAATTCGTAGGCGGCATTTAAGATGTTTTTGAGCTGCTTTTTATGAGTTCTTGATCCTTCTTCTTCTGTTTCCCCTTCTAATGCGACCTGATATTTTTCTGATAAATAGCCTAGCGCCTCTTTAAAACTGTATTTAGAATACTCCATGAGAAATGAGATCGCATCCCCATGGGCACCACAGCCAAAACAGTGGTAGTATTTATCTCCAGGAGATAGTGAAAACGAGGGGGATTTTTCTGAGTGGAACGGACAAAGACCTTTGTAGTGGCTACCAGCTTTATTTAATTTTATAAAACTTGTAACAACCTCAACAAGATCGACTTTCTCTTTTAGAAGCTCTAAAGAATGTTTACTGATGAGTGTCATAAACGGTCGATGTAATCTTTGAGTAAAGGATGGACTTTAATTTCTTCCTCATTGAGTCCTAAATCTTGAGCGGTCTTTAACCAGCCTATTGCGGCTTCATCATCATGAAAAAAAGCGGAAGCAATCGCTGAATGAAAAGCGACCTCTTTGGTATTTTCCCTTTGAAAGGCTTCTGCCGAGAGTTTTTTTACCATTTCCATATCATTATGAAAAAAAGCAGCCTCATGCATCAAGGCCGATAAATCATTTTCATAAAGTTTAGGCAAATCTTTTAGAAAATTATAAAGCTCTTCGTAATTTTGCTTAAGCCTTAACATCAAAGCTAAAAGGGTTGTGGATTGATTGTAAATCACTCCATTTTTAGTTTTAGTGCGCAAATCTTCAAATAGTTGTTTGGCTTTATCAAACTGCTGGGTTTCAAATAGCATCAACCCTTCTTGAAGTTTTTGCCGGTTTTGATCTTCACGATCAGCAGAGCTAATATACCTTGCTTGTTTGATAAGCTCAAAATTCTGAAAAGCAAACAGGAATAAAATAGAGCCTATAAAATATTGACCTAGTAAAAAAGAGACCAGGCCTAAAGCTGTGGAAAAAGCGCTTGATAAGATGCCAGCAAAAAAAAGGCCCTTATTTTTAAATATGACCTCAAAAACTATTCGTAAAAGCTGACCCCCATCTAAAGGTAGAATCGGCAAGAGATTAAAAATAGTCCAAAATAAATTTATAAAAGCCGTTATCTTACAAGCATAACTCCAAATGGAACCAGGATCTAAGCCGATTTTAAGGTAGCTTGCAGCAAAAAACAGACCCAAACCAAAGAGTGGGCCGTTAAGAGATATTAAAAAAAGCTGCCATTTTTTAAGACCTTCTTGAGAAAAATAGGTTGTCCCTCCCATAAAACTCAATTCGATCAACGATCTTTTTCCAAAAGAGCTTGCCATGATGGCATGACCAAATTCATGGAAAAGGACTGAAAAAAAGACCACAGCAAACCAGGCAACAAACTGCGCTCCTGTCACCGAATACAAAGTGGCAATAAGCAGACATAAAATAATAAAACCAAGCTTTACGGTTAACTTTCTCACAATCTTTTCTTGCCTATAACATCTAATAAAGTTTTACCCATGACAGCAGCGGTTGGACTAATAACAACCCCCGCTTTTTCTAAAGCCTTCATCTTCGCCTCTGCAGTTCCAGACCCTGAAGAAATAATAGCTCCTGCATGTCCCATTCTTCGTCCTTCGGGCGCAGTTTTTCCCGCAATATACCCTACTACCGGTTTTTTAACATGATGCTTTATGTAATCAGCCGCTTCTTCTTCCGCTTTCCCCCCAATTTCTCCAATCATAAGAATCGATTGGGTCTCTGGATCTTTATTAAAAAGTTCTAAGACATCAATAAAATTGGTCCCATTTAAAGGATCTCCTCCTATGCCAACACAGGTAGATTGCCCAAGACCCAATTTTGTTGTTTGATAAACCGCTTCATAGGTTAAAGTCCCCGATCTTGAAACAATACCCACAGAGCCTTTTTTGTGGATATATCCTGGCATAATACCAATTTTACATTCACCAGGTGTAATAACACCTGGACAGTTAGGACCGATAAGTCTTGAGGTCTTACTCCGTTTCATAACTGATGAAACCTCAATCATATCAATGACAGGAATCCCTTCTGTAATGCAAATAATAAGCTCAATACCCGCATCTTCAGCTTCTAAAATAGCGTCCGCTGCAAATGGGGCTGGAACAAAAATGACACTAGCTTGACATCCTGTCTTTTTTTTAGCTTCATGAACTGTATCAAAGATCGGAAGATCTAAGATAGCCGTTCCCCCTTTACCAGGAGTTACCCCTCCTACAAAATGGGAGCCATATAATAGACCTTGTTCGGTATGGTATAATCCAGCCTTACCCGTAATCCCTTGAGTGATGATTTTGGTGTTCTTATTAATCAAAATTGCCACTAGAAGCCTCCACTGCTTTTTTTGCCGCATCTTCTAAATCGGTTGCGCTAATAATTCTTAAAGCGCTTTGTCCTATTAATCTTTTCCCCTCTTCTACATTAGTCCCTTCAAGGCGGACGACTAGGGGGATTTTTAAATCCAGCTCTAAAGCGGCATGAATAACCCCTTCAGCGATGGTGGCACAATTCATGATGCCCCCAAATATATTGATCAATATGGTGTTAACTGAAGGATCGCTTAAAATGATTTTAAATCCTTGAGCCACTTTTTCTTTGGTAGCGCTTCCGCCTACATCTAAAAAATTGGCAGGACTTCCACCAAAATGATCGATGATATCCATGGTGGCCATGGCAAGACCGGCCCCATTAACCATACAACCAATAGTCCCTTTTAAAGCCACGTAGGATAAATCATTTTCTCTAGCTTCCACTTCCGAGGGGGCCATTTGGGTTGGATCAAAAAATTCAGCGTAGCTTTTATGCCTAAAAAGGGCGTTGTCATCTAAACTAATTTTTGCATCGAGGGCTAGAATTTCTTTTTCTTTTGTAAGCACTAGAGGGTTGATTTCAAGAAGTGAAGCATCGATTTCTATAAAAGCTTGAGCAATATTTTTAGCTAAATCAAGGGCTGGAATAAAATGCGGTTCATTCCATCCCATAAAACTTTTTAAGCGTCGAAGTTGAAACGGATGGAGCTTACCAGAAAAAGAAAAAGGTATTTTTAAAATAGCCTCTGGTCTGGAATGGGCCAGCTCTTCAATATCCATTCCCCCTTCTTTAGAAGCAATAAGAGTTGGTAGCCCTTTTTCGCGGTCGATTAAAACAGCTAGGTAATACTCTTTTTCGATGCTACACGCTTCTGTAACAAGAACCCCGCTTGAGGGAAGTCCATCTTGGCCGGTTTGTTTAGTAATGATCCTAAAATCGATTAATTTTTCTATAATCTCTTTTTTCTTGTGTTCCTCTTTTATGACCTTGACTCCACCCGCTTTTCCCCTTCCACCGGCATGAACCTGGACTTTAGCTACAATGGTTTTATCTTTGAACTGGGCTAAAACTTTAGAGATATCGGAGGGTTTAAACACCATATGAGGTGTTTGTAAAGGGATGCCATATTCTTGCAAAATGGCTTTAGCTTGGTATTCATGTAGGTCCATGATCGCTCACACAAGTTTAAGGTGTATTATTGAATAATCTTCTTATGTGATATGCTGCATTTTTTTAATACTTGTTTTTCATTATGTTTTCATTTGTAAAAGAAAATTTTCTTAAAATTAAATCAGCCCTGACCTCGACCTCTAAATTATTTTCCGGGGGGCTATTTCAGCTTTTTAATAAACCCTGGTCTGAGGAGTCTTTAGAAGAGCTTGAAGCCCTTTTATATAAAACCGATATGGGTTCCACATTAGTTGAAAAGGCCCTTGAAGTTATTAAAAACAATCCCCCGCCAGAAAATATTTCCGATGTTGAAAATCATCTCATCGAATTTGGTCAAAAGGTTCTTAAAAATTCTCCCCCATTTTCACTTAAGCTCAAT
>CAIPRZ010000108.1 GCA_903867585.1 uncultured Chlamydiae bacterium | reverse complement strand
TAAGCTTGCTGAATTTTCGACAAAGTTTTTACCAAAAAGTCCTGTATAGGCCAATTTCCAATTAAACTCTTTATGAGTTCCTATAAATCCTGTGTGTATTCGACCGAAGTTTTTAGCAGGGTTTGTTTGTTTATAAGTTCCAAAAACATCAGCACCACTAAAAGCTCCAATATAGGCATTATTATTAGTATAATAATCATAAACCCATGAAGCATCAGCAAACACTTTAGAAGAATCTTTTATAATCACAGGCGCTGATTTTTTATAAGATGATTTATTCTTCACTGATTTTTTATCGTTTGAATTTTTCTTAAATATTCTATCGATTTTGAATCCAACTTCATTTCTTAAAGCTGAAAGCTGCTCGTTTTTTACAATAAAATTAGCACCTGGAGCGCCTGTTTCTGTGTAGACATTTTCTATACCGTAAAGATAGGACACGTTGTCATAGTATTTAATTACGGTCTTATCAAAACGCTGCACATAAGCCCCTTTAAACTCTAAGCTTGTATTCCAAGCGCCATGGCTGCTACTAGCGGTTTCATTAATAAAACTCATGGTTCTATGGGTTTTGATAAAGCTATAACCAAATAAGAAATCAGCTCCCATCTCCCAATTTTTCAACTTACCAGAGGCTCCTAAAGTTCCGTATACGTTCGGATAGGTAGAATTAGCAATGACGGGATTTACATTCATATAAGATTCTGCAGCCCCAACACCCGCTAGCCATTTCACATTTTTCCAATCATGAGTCAACCCTAGCATTTGGTAATAGGTTTGAACGGAGTAACCGTTATAACTATTAACCGCATTTTGGCTTAAGTTGTCATAACCTGCCAAAATAAAGGGAACAGTCCCTTTTTGATCGCTATAAAGAACATCATTTAGCTCTTTATGTAATAAAAGATCGAGTTTCTCTAAGCTATATTGGATGATCTTAAAAGCTGGTGTCAAAGCTGAAAGAGCGTGAGCTTGTTGATCTGATGCCAAACCTGAAATTTGATTAATAATCGCTTGAGTGCTTGGCGGGCAATTACCATTTATTAGATTTAAAAGCTTAGCTGTGACTCCAGCATTGCCTGGAAATGCGGTAGGTAATATTGAGGGAGTTGGAGTTGGAGTGGGTTCAGGAACAAAATTTATCGTACTAAATAAAACTATCCTCCCAGCATCAACGTCAGCCACAGCGCCAAATGTCCCTTGAAGGGCTACAGCAGAGACATAAGTTAAGCCTGAAAGGGTCCCAAAAACTGTTGGGGTTCCACTTTGATTTGTACTAAATAAAAGCATTTCACCAGGAAATGCGTTACAACCCACAGCACCAAAGGTCCCTTGAAGGGCTATAGCTGTGGGACCAATTAATCCTGAAAGGGTCCCAAAGATCACCGGCTCACCACCTGAAGAAAATTGCGTAGTACTAAATAAAAGCACTTTACTTTCTCCTTCACCTATAATACTAGACACAGCACCAAATGTCCCTTGAAGGGCTAAACCGGTAGGATTACTTAAGCCCGCAAGGGTCCCAAAGATCACTGGGATTCCGCTAGAAAGATCGGTAGTACTATATAAAAGCACTTCTCCTTCGCCTTCACCAAAACTATTAACCACAGCGCCAAAGGTTCCTTGAAGGGCTACCCCATCGGGATAATCTAAATTCGAAAGGGTCCCAAAAATCACTGGGGTTCCGCCAGGAAGATTGGTAGTACTAAATAAAAGCACTTCACTTTCTCCTTCACCAAAACTATTAATCACAGCGCCAAAGGTACCGTTAAGGGCTATACTGGAAGGATTACTTAAGCCCGCAAGGGTCCCAAAAATCACTGGGGTTCCGCTAGGAAGATTGGTAGTACTAAATAAAAGCACCTCGCCTACACCAGAATTAGCTACCGCACCAAAGGTCCCGCTTGAGGAAAGGGCTACACCAAAAGGATAACTTAAGCCCGCAAGAGTCCCAAAGATCACTGGGGTTCCACCAGTAAGATTGGTAGTACTAAATAAAAGCATCCTCCCAGCAGCACCAAGTTCAACCGTAGCACCAAAGGTCCCTTGAAGGGCTAAACTATAGGGGGCATCTAAATTCGAAAGGGTCCCAAAGACAGTCGGAGCATCCCCTGAACTAGTACTAAAAGAGCGTGCGTTTGCTTTTGAGGGATCGTCTATTTTTTTAGAATTTGAAAAAGGCCAAAAAGAAAAACCTGAAGAATCTGCAGAAACGGATTCTACAAGCAAACAGGAAGATAGAATCGAGGTAAAAAGTTTTGCTTTTGAAAATCTAGAAAAAAAATGCATGAGGAAGCCCTGATATTTGTATTGAATAATTTAATACTAAATTCTCAGTAATTTTCCAATGAATTTAAAAGCAAAAAAAAACCCTTAGAAAGTTAATTCTAAGGGTTAGGATAAAAAGACTTGGCAGCGACCTACTCTTCCATACTCTTGTGTATAGTACCATCGGCGATGAGGGGCTTGACTTCTGAGTTCGGGATGGGATCAGGTATTTCCCCCTCTCTATTGCCACCAAGCAAAATTGG
>CAIPRZ010000107.1 GCA_903867585.1 uncultured Chlamydiae bacterium | reverse complement strand
GGATCTTTTAGGACAAGACTCTCAATTGTTTCCACTGCCAGAACTTTTTGAATTTGATTTTTTAAAAGATAGAGTCCTTTCAAAAACTATTAAATATTATCCTTTAAATTTTGATCGGCCTATTGATTTTGCTTTTTATTTAAAAAACTTAGGAGCCCACTATTCTGAATCTAAGGGGCCAGTCCGATTTAAAAAAGAGCTTTTTGAAAAAAGGAATTTTACAACCTCTTATAAAGTTCTAGAACTTTTTATTAAAGGAGACCTATGAGTTTACCATCTGTTTTTATAACCGCTACTGGGACTGATATTGGAAAAACAACGATTTCTAAATGGCTCTGTTATCATCTTGGTTACACCTATTTCAAACCCATTCAAACAGGAAATGAGCTTGATAGAGAAACTGTTGAAACCTTTACAAAGAAAAAATCCCTAGAATCCATTTATCAATTAAAGGCCCCTTTATCTCCCAATCAAGCTGCCCTCTTAGAGGGACTAACCCTTGATCTTTCAGTTATAAAGTGTCCTGAAAATAAAAACCTTCTTGTTGAGGGTGCAGGGGGAGTCATGGTACCGATTAATCAAAGCTATTTTATGATCGATCTTATAAAAAAATTTGAGCTTCCCGTGATACTTGTCAGCTCTTCTAATCTTGGCACCTTAAATCACACCCTATTAACTCTTGCAGCCCTTAGAAGTTATGAGATAGAAATTTTGGGTATTATTTTAAATGGACCCAAAAATGAGAGAAATAAAAAGGATCTTGAGACCTTTGGAAGGGTAAGGGTCCTTGATGAATTAGAATTTATGGATGATGAGTCTTTAAAAGGGCATAAGCTTTCTGAACTATTACTTAAAAAATTAGGGGAGTATGAAAGAGAAAGAGTTTGATAAAAACCATCTTTGGCACCCTTTTACGCAGGCTTTAACAGCTGATGATCCTTTATGTATTGTAAAAGGCAAGGGCCCATTTTTATTTGATGAAAAAGGTAAAAAATATATCGATCTCATCTCATCGTGGTGGGTTACCTGTCATGGGCACGCTCACCCAAAACTTGCACAGGCGATCTATAAACAGGCAAAGACCTTAGAACAGGTGATTTTTGCCGGTTTTACCCATCTACCTGCGATCCATTTATGCCAAAAACTTTTGAAATATTTACCAAAAGATTTAACCCGTTTCTTTTTTTCAGATAATGGATCAACGGCTATTGAGGTCGCTTTAAAAATGGCCTATCAATATTTCTATAATCAGAACCAAAAAGAAAAAAAGATTTTTCTCCATTTTGAGGGGGGCTATCACGGCGATACTTTTGGAGCCATGGCTGTCGGACGCTCGTCTGATTATTATAAACCCTTTGAAGACCTTTTTTTTGAAACTTTTGCTGTTCCTTTCCCAGAAACATGGGATCTAGATGAAAATGTCGAAGAAAAAGAGGCCCACTCTTTAAGAGTTCTAGAAAATTACCTCACTCATAATAAAAATAAGATCGTAGCTTTTATCATGGAAGTTCAAATCCAAGGGGCTGCTGGGATGAAGATCGGGCGAGCTCTATTTTACAAAAAGCTGCATGCCCTTTTAAGGGCTCATAACATCTTAATTATTTATGATGAGGTTATGACCGGTTTTTATAGAACGGGGACTTTTTTTAGTTTTGATAAAATAGGATTAAGCCCCGATTTTTTATGTCTTTCCAAAGCGTTATCTGGAGGCTGTTTACCTTTATCTCTTACAATAACTTCGGAAAAGATCTTTGAAGCTTTTTTAAATCCCAGTGTAGATAAGGCTTTTTTACATGGCCATTCTTTTACAGCTAACCCTTTAGGCTGCGCAGCTGCTATGGCCAGCTTAGAAATCTTTGAACAAAAAAATTATTCTTCAAAGATTAAAAACCTAGAAATTACCCATAAGAAAAAAATGCTAGAGCTTTTTAAAACAGGGCTGATTCATAAAACAGCTGTAATAGGTACCATTGCCCGTTTTGAGTTAAAAAACTCAAGCGCTGAAAAACTCACTCTTTTAAAAAAACAGGCTCAGGAAAAAGGGATAATTCTAAGACCATTAAAAGGGGTGATTTATTTAATGCCCCCTTATGTGATTTCGAAAAAAGACTTAAGCTTTTCTTATGATATTTTAAAAGAGCTTATCGAGAATTTAGTTTAGAGCTAATTAAATAACTTGTGGTCCAGGCTGCTTGGAAATTAAAACCTCCTGTCACTCCGTCGATGTTTAGTACCTCTCCAGCAAAATAAAGGTGGGGATGAAGTTTACTTTGCATCGTGGAAAAATTAATCTCTTTTAAATCCACACCACCTGCTGTGACAAACTCTTCTTTATGGGTGGTTTTCCCATCCATCATAACAGCACTTTTTTTAAGAGCCTGTATCAGACGGTTCTTGTCATTTTTTGAGATGTGGTTGAGGGGTTTATTCTTATCAAGGTTGAGCGTTTGGAGTAATAATTCCCATAATCGTTTCGGTAATCCAAGCTGGATTTGATTGAAGGTTTTAGTTTCCTTTGTAAAAAGGTTTAAAAGTTCATTAGAACTTGTATTAGGAAGAAAATCTATATAAAGCTCGGCTTTATAACCCATACCAGCAAAATCAAGGGCAGCAAAACTAGACAACTTTAAAGCCGCAGGGCCTGATAATCCAAAGTGAGTTAAAAGTAGGGGCCCCGTAAAGGAATGGTTATTATACGAAATCGTGGCTGGAGAAACAGAAAGCCCAGATAAGTGATTGAAGATGGAATTGGGGGTATTTAGAGCAAAAAGGGAAGGGGTCGGTTCTATTATATGGTGGCCTAGTTTTTTTATAATTTCCCAAACAGCTTTATTAGAACCAGAGGCTATTAAAACGTTTTTAGATTTAAAAACTCCTTGATCTGTTGTGACCTCACAGTGATTAGGTTGGCAAACGATATCTAAAACCTCGCATCCTTTGATAATTTCTACCCCTTCTTTAGTGGCCTCATTAACAAAACACTCAATAATGGTTGAAGAGGAGTTGCTGACAGGAAATATCCTTCCATCGGCTTCAATTTTTAATGAGACCCCAGCCTGTTCTAACCAGGCCATCATATCTTTAGGATTGAAATGGTGAAAAAGACCAAGTAAAGCCTTGGATCCGCGGGGATAATTTTGAATTAAAAGTTTGGGGTCAAATTGGTTATGGGTAACATTGCAACGTCCACCCCCTGATACAGCCAGTTTCGTGAGAACTTTTTGAAATTTTTCTAAAATGAGGACTTTTTGACCGATTCGGGCTAGATTGATGGCACCAAAAAAACCGCTAGCTCCACCCCCAACAACTATGAAATCCAATTCTTTTTCAACATCCATCGATAAAATATCCTTTTAGTAACCTCTACAAGCAACGCATAAGTGATAACAATAGCAAAAATGGCTACATAATACTTAGCTGGCAAAACCATTATACTAAAAAGAGGGCCTAAGGGGGTATAAGGAAGTAACAGAGTTAAAACAATTATACCAAAAATAAAAATTGATAAAGTCCATGAGGGTTTAGATTTATAGAAGGGGAGGCGGGTACGGATAAATAGGATGATGAAAGTGGCCGATATAACCGATTCTGTAAACCAGGCACTACGAAATAGTTCTGGGGTTGCCATAAAATATTTCATAACTCCAAAGGTGGCAAAATCAAAAATCGAGCTTATAGGACCAAAAACAATCATGAACCATTTAATTAAATTCATGTTCCATTTTTGCGGTTTTTGAATGGCATAAGCTTCAACATTATCGACAGCAATACTCATTTCTGGAAAATCTTGTAAAAAATTTATTAATAAAATTTGAGTCGGTAAAAGGGGAAGGAAGGGGATAAATAGAGCCACCCCTGCCATGGAAAACATATTTCCAAAATTGGCGCTAATAGCCATAAAAATATATTTTAAAGTATTGTTAAAAATCTTACGCCCCTCTTGAACGGCCTGTACAAGAATAGAAAGATTTTTCTTAACTAAGATAAAGTCTGCGGTGGCTTTTGCCATATCGGAGCCCGATTCTACTGAGATCCCCACATCAGAGGCAAATAAAGCCCCACTATCATTAATACCATCCCCAAGATATCCCACCGTGTAACCCATTTTTCTATAGGCTTGAATAATTTTGGCTTTATCAATGGGGGCTACACGAGAAAATACATCACACTCTTGGAGCGATTGTTCTAGATGTTCAGGACTTAAGGCTCCTAAATTAGCACCCTCTAGGCTTTCATAACGGGTAAATCCTGATTCTTTAGCGACAAATGTTGCAACGACAGGATGATCTCCTGTGATCATCACAAGACGGATACCCAGCTTTTTGATTTGAGCTAAAACCTCTTTGCAATCTTCTTTGATAGGATCAAAAAAAAGTAAAAAACCTTTAAATTCCATTTCCTTTTCATCGCTATGGACAAGTTTGTCTTTATCAAGAGTTTTTGTAGCGATTCCAAGCAGCCTAAAACCTTGATCATAATAGGTTCTAGCCCTTTGAAAGAGGGGCTCTTTTTGCTCTTCTGAAAGAGAGCAACGATCCACTAAATTCTCAAGAGCTCCTTTAGCAATGAGGGTGTTTTTTTGGTCAAATTTGGCCAAGATAGAAAGAATTTTACGATTAAAGTCATAGGGAATTTCATCAAGTTTTTCAAACTGGGTATGATCAAAATGGTTAGCTGTTATTATGGCTTGATCTAAGCTGTTTTTAAATCCTGTTTGTAATAGGGCATTGATAAAGCTTAATTTTCGGATCTCTTCAGATTTAATCCCTTCACTATCTAAGGCTGCATACATTTCAATGAGCCCTTTAGTTAAAGTACCGGTCTTATCGCAGCACAAAATATCCATGTTGCCAAAATTTTCAATCGACTCGAGCTTCTTGGTTAGGGCCCCCGCATTGGCCATTTTTTTGGCTCCAATGGCTAAATTGGTTGTTAAAATAGCAGGAAGAAGCTGAGGGGAAAGCCCAACAGCAATACTTAAACTAAATAAGATAGCCTGTAGAGGGGGTGTTTTAAAGACTATGAGGAGTATTAAAATGGAAAGGGTAAAAATTACGGTAGCTTTCATCAAGAATTTAGAAAATTTCAAAAGACCTTGGCTAAAAGAGCTAGGCTGCGCGTTATTTGAAATATAATTTAAAAGTTCTGAGTAGCTGTCATGGGTGTCTTGGGGTAATACCACAGCTTTGCCAATGCCTGAAACCACACACGAGCCCATTTTTAAATAGGGATCGTGCTCTAAGCTTTTTTCTGTCGGCAATGATTCTCCTGTTATACTAGACTCATTCACAAATACATCATGACAATCAATTAATTGACAGCTTACAGGGATTAAATCTCCAGCATCGATTGATAATATATCTCCAGTAACAAGTTCATCGGCGTTGACTAAAAGTTTTTCTCCATCACGAAAGACGGTCTGGGTCATTTTCATACTATCGATAAGATCTTTAGTGGTCTTATGGGCTTTATATTCTTGGTAGAAAGAAATGAGACCGCTTGTAAAAACGATAGTAAAAACAATATAAACATTAAAAATATCGCCTATAGAGAGTGAAAATAGGGCAACAACTAATAATAAAATGACAATTGGGGAATTAAAATTACGGTAGAAAATCTTTAAATTATTAAAGTACTCAGACTTTTTTTGGGGCT
>CAIPRZ010000106.1 GCA_903867585.1 uncultured Chlamydiae bacterium | reverse complement strand
ATGTTGGCCTTATTGCTTTTACACAACTTAATTATCAAAAATATAGCCTCTGTTATTCAAGACAAGTGGGTGTTTATGTAGGTGAGCCCTTTTTACTTACCGATTACACTCAAAGCAATTTCTATTTTTTGCAATTTGGCTCAACCTCTAATAACCTATTTTTTGGAGAGATAGGGACCAATGGCACGCGAATTGGAGCTTGTAGTGTAGCAGTTGGTGGTCGAATTCTTTTACCGACCTACCTTTCAGGAAGTTTTACGTATAGTTCAGGCACGCTTACGCAAATAAATTATGATTTAGGTAACCATGCTTATGTGTTATTTAATGGCTCCAGTAATAGTGTCAGCACACTTTATAGTGCAGCCTATAATACCACTTTAAACAGGTGGTCAGCGATTTCTACAGCAACCACCACTTTCTATAATCCCCAAGCCTTGCCGCAAGCTACACCCATATCATCTGGTCTTTACTTAACTCAAGTGACCCAACCATCCACAGGTTATTCAATTTTAAGCTGTATTTTAAATAATACTAACTACACCTTCGGGACCCCTACCACCGTCAATCAACCCTCTATAGTAACTTTCGGGACTGTAACGGGAACAACCGCAGGCTCACCTACTCTTTTAAATGTTAGCCCTACAGTAGTATCGACTGTGGACACTAATAACAACGTGGTCACAGTTTATAACGGAAATACTAGTGGTGGTAATTATATATTTTATAACATCTACCTAACCCCTCTGAATTCTTTTTTTGGGGAGCGAGCGATTAGTACAACAAGCCCTCAATCTATAAGCCCCCCAGTATTAATCAATTTTTCTAACCAAATAGCGGTCTTTTGGTCCGAAAATATTAGCGGAACCTTTTCCATCTTTGCCTCCTTATACTCTACTACTAATAAATCTTTTGGTACTCCGACCCTCCTTTCCACTGGCTTTACTACCCAACCTCAGATCCAAATAGCCCCCAATTCTGTAGGGGTTGTCTTTGCAGGAACCAACTAGGAATTGACACTAAGAGGGACTTGGTACATAATTTATCGCGGTGGCATCGCCAAGTGGTAAGGCAGAAGCCTGCAAAGCTTCCATCCCCCAGTTCGAATCTGGGTGCCACCTAATTATCAAAAATATGCTTTACATAGTCTCAACGCCAATTGGCAATCTCTCTGATATCTCTTTAAGGGCTCTTGAAGTTTTAAAATCTGTTGATGCGATTTACTGCGAAGACACAAGAACTTCAAAGGTTTTATTACAAGCTCACGGGGTCAATACCCCTCTTATTTCTTACCACAATTTCAATGAAAAAAAACGGCTTAGCGAAATTTGTGAAAAATTAAGGGAAGGACAAAATCTAGCCCTTATTTCTGATGCCGGAACCCCTTGCTTTCAAGATCCAGGCTATCTTCTTATTGAAGCCTGTCAAAAAGAGGGCCTGGACTATACGACTGTCCCTGGAGCCTCCAGTATATTAAGTGCGTTGATCTTATCGGGATTTGAAATTGAAAAGTTTCAATTTGTCGGTTTTTTATCTAAAAAAACCTCAGAAATAAGAAAAACTTTAGAATCCATCAATACCTATCAAGGTTTAAGTGTTTTTTTTGAATCTCCCAAACGGATTATTGAAACCTTGGAGATCTTTGAAAAAATTAATCCCTCAATCTCCTTATGTGTGATACGGGAAATCACTAAAAAATTTGAAACTGTCCATAAAGGAACTCCCTCCTCTTTAATACAAGAATTCAAAATCGAAGCCCCTCGCGGAGAGCTTGTCTGTGTGGTTCAAGGAACAAGTGCTCCTTTGGTTGAGGATATGACAGAGCTTGCTTTAGAACTTAAAAGCCATGGATTAAGTAAAAAATCAGCTTATGATCTGGCATCAAAGCTCGGCTTTGTTGATAAAGATAGACTCTATAAATCATAAATATTTCCCGCTTGATTTTCTTTTTTATGATCCCTAATTTGACCTTAAAACCCTTTAAGGTCTCTCATGAACCCTTCGCAAGAACTCCTTTTTAATCAGCAAGCTTTAGATAAAATTGGCTTAAGCATCAGCTTATTTAATAAAGCCCTTTTACCAACATTTGGTCCTTTAGGCTCTTTAAACATCTCAGATGAAATAAGCTTTATTGAAGATCTTGAAAGCCAAGATCCTATTTTTAGTATTGGGCGAAGCTTTGCTTTACAGATGATGGAACGCTTAGCTAAACAGTGTCATGATGGAACTAAAACAGCTCTTATTTTACTAAATGCTATAACAAAAAACGGCATCGATTTGATTAATAAAGGGGCTTGTCCTTTTAAGCTGCTAAAAGGGATGCAGCAGGCTTATGATAAGATCTTTAAAAATCTTGGTAAAATGAAGATTAAAAATCTTGATTTTGAAGATATTAAAAACCTAGCCTTAAATTTTTCAGGATCTCACGAGATTGGTGTTAATACAGCCTCTTATTTTTACCAAACTAAAAATACTCAAAACCTTTTCTTTGAGCACGATAACACCCAAGATGAAGGGTTTGAAAACACCTTTGGCCTTGTCATTAATGAAGGCTATCTCAGTCCCTATTTTTGTAAAAATAAAGAAACCCAAGAGATAGTCTTATTTAAACCCTTTGTTCTTATTGCTAATAAGAAAATAGCCTCTATTCACCCATTAATCCCCATTTTAGATTTTATTAGCAAAAATCACCATTCCCTGTTGATCCTAACTGAAGGCTTAGAGGGAGATGCCCTTTCTAATCTTATTATCAATACAACCCGTGGAGTTCTTGATATAGCTGTTATTAAACTCCCATCCCTAACGGAAGACAAACTGTCTATCTTAAAACAAACCCAAGCTTTATCTATGGCAAGTGTGGTAGGAGAGCAAGAACTGCCTTTTAATGAACTAACCCCAGAATGCCTTGGCAGACTAAGAAAAGTGATCCTATCTAAAAATCAAACCATTCTTTTTCAGGAAGCCCCTTTAAAAACTGTTAAACCTTTAGAAAGAAACTTAACTGTTTTTCATCTTAAAGCGCCAAACTACCAAGCATTTGAACAAAAAAAGAAACTCTATATTAAGGCTTTAAAGTTTTTAGAAAACACGCACCAAGAGGGTCTAGTGCCTGGGGCTGGAATGGGCTTAGTCAATGCCTGCTCAAAAATCACTCATCGTCTTAGAGGAGATGAAAAAATCGGATTTGAACTCTTTCAAAAAGCTGCAGTCGTACCTGCTGTAACACTTATTGAAAATGCTCATGAGAATCCTGATGAGATTTTAAAAAAACTTTCTTGCTCCCCTAGTTTAGTTTTCAATAATTTAACAAAGAATATCGAAGAGAGCAGACTTTCTTATATTTATGACTCGGTTAAAGTAATTAGACTAGCTTTACTACAAGCCCTAGAAACCTCAGAAAAAGTTTTTCTTTCCGAAGCACTCATAACCAATAAAATCGAAAAAATATAGAAGCTTTTAGCCTATAAAATAATCTAACTTCTTATTAAAAAGGCTTTAAGCTCATTAAATTTTGAATTCACAAAAGATTAATTAAAAAGATTATTATAATAAGTTAAGGCAATGAGGCTATTAAATCATGTTCAAACATCTTAAATCGACCTATAAATTCCTCAAAAAAATGATGAATAAAGAAGTAAAAGATGGAGAAAAGCACCCTACCCTAGATGCTGATCATGACATAGAGTTATCTGATCTTCGCAAGCGCAAAAAAAAGGTTGAAACCTCTCGCCTTAAAGGTCTTAAAAAGGAAATGAAAGCCAAAAAAGCCAAAAAACTCCACCAACATCGGATGCGATCCACTCCTGGTGAAGTAGAAGGAAGAGAATCTGCCCCAAGTAACGCTCATAAAGAGGGTTTACGTTGGATTAAAAACTCCCGTAAAAAAACAGCTAATAATACTAAAGTTTTTATTAAAACTAGCAACAAGCGCTGATCATTTGTGCAATATTTAGCCTAAACTGATATACTTAAGGGGATTTTTAACCCCCTGGATTTTTTTGAAGATCGTCCATTTTTCAGACCTCCACTTTAGTCATTTTGTCAAAAACCCCCTCCAATTTTTTTCTAAAACCTGGATAGGTAACGCTAATTTACTACTAAAAAGAGGAAAGCAGCTACAGCCAGTTGCTGCAGATACTCTTATAGAGCAGCTAAAGCCCCTCCATCCTGATTTATGTCTTATCACTGGAGATTTTACTACAACATCACAGCCTAACGAATTCAAAAAAGCTGTAGAGTTTGTTCAATCGCTTAAAACAGCGGGCTTCAAGGTTTTAAAAATTCCCGGTAATCACGATCACTACACAAAAAAAGCTCACGATAAAAAAATCTTCTATGACTACCTTACCAATGACGCTATTGAGGGGGTAACAAAACAGGGCTCATTAAAACAAGATGGCTATGAAATTTATCTTTTCCCAACCTGCACCCTTGTTTTACTCGATCTTTCTTTAGCTACTGCCTGGTTTACAGCCTATGGCAGCTTCAGCCCTCATCTTGAAGAGGTTTTGAAAACCATTTTGAGCGATCCCAATCTTGTTAAGCCTTTTGTCTTTGCAGGACATTTTCCCATCCTTGATAAAGTAGATAAATTTCATAATGCCTTAAAGCACAGTAACCATCTTCTAAACGTGATAAGTCACCATGCTCCGGCTTTCTATCTTCATGGCCATAACCACTTTGCAACGATTATAGAAAGACATGGTTGTATACAGGTCGATTCCGGATCTTTATCTGATACTAAAAACAGCTCTTTTAGCTTATTAGATACCCAAAAAAACAGAGTCCAAATATATCTAAGAACTGAAAATGGGTTGGAAAAGGGGGGATCCTATGGACCTAAAATGGTATAACGAGGGATTACATTTTAACTGTACAGGTTGCGGAAAATGCTGCACAGGATCCCCTGGCTATGTCTGGATCAATGAGGAAGAATCGATAAAATTAGCCGATCACTTAAAAATTTCTCTAGACCAATTCTATAAAGTCTACACTAGGCTCTGTTATGGGAAACGGACATTAAAGGAATTAAAGCCAAGCTATGACTGTATTTTTTTCAAAGATAAAAAATGCACCGTATATGATTTGAGACCCTCTCAATGTAAGACATTCCCTTTTTGGGATGAAAATATGGCCTCTAAACAATCTTGGGACGATCTTGTTGATTACTGCGAAGGGATCAATCGTGAAGAAGGAGATAAAATACCTTTTGAAAAGATTGAACAAGAACTTGGTAATAACCTATAAAAAGTTTCTAACCCTTTTTTATTGATTAATGGATTTATTACAAAACTATCTTAAATTTGAGCCTATCGAAGCCTTTAAGGACCTTCTACTCAAAGAAACAGATTCAAAAAAAATCCATTCCAACTATTTTAACCAGATTATAACCTTCGGTACAGCGGGCCTTAGAGGGATTATGAAGCCTGGTATTTCTGGTATCAATGGCTATACTATAGCTCAAGCAGCCTCAGCCTGTGGTCTTT
Organism: uncultured Chlamydiae bacterium; assembly: GCA_903867585.1. Taxonomy (GTDB): domain Bacteria; phylum Chlamydiota; class Chlamydiia; order Chlamydiales; family Rhabdochlamydiaceae; genus CAIPRZ01. Next base: position 2,253 of record CAIPRZ010000106.1, on the reverse strand, counting down.
ATTTAAAAAAACTTCATCCACATAAAACCCTGACCGTCTGCATAAGCTATGATAATCGTCATCATTCGATGCAATTTGCCGAAGTGACAGCTAGAGTCCTTGCTAAAATGGGAATATATGTAAAATTATCAAGAACTCTCAGACCAACCCCTTGGCTTTCTTTTGCCATCAAAACCTTAAAAGCTGATGCGGGCTTTATGATTACAGCCTCTCATAATCCCAAAATTTATAATGGATTTAAGGTCTATCTAGCTGATGGAGGACAAATCGTCTCACCCCATGATAAAAAAATCATGGAACTTATTGAAGAGGTTCATTCCATTGAATTAGCAAGTCCTCATGATACTCATATAGAGCTTATTGATCATGAAATCGATAATCCCTATCTACATATGCTAAAAGCAAAATTTGCTCATGAAAACAATCCCGATTTAAAAATCGTTTATTCCGCATTATGTGGAGCAGGCTCTTCTATTATACCAAGAGCCTTAAACGAGATCGGCTTTCATGATATAGAGCTTGTCAAAGAAGAGGTAAAAGTTGATCCAGAATTTGCTCAGATTGCAACGCCTAATCCAGAAACTAAAGTCGCTATGGAGCGCTCCTTAGCCCTTCTTATAAAAACCCATGCTGATATGGCTCTAGTTTCAGATCCTGATGCTGATAGAATCGGTTGTGCCCTTTTAAATAAAAATATCCCCTATTGCCTTAGCGGCAATGAAATCGCTTTAATTTTGCTAGATTACCTTATTGAAACGACCCCGCATATCAAAGATAAAATAGTTGTAGGCTCCTTTGTTACAACTCATTTACTAAAAAAAATGTGCCAGGAAAATGGCTTAGAATATGTGCAAGTACTCACCGGTTTTAAATATATAGGTCAGGTGATGGATGAGCTAGAACAAGAGGGCAATCAAGATCGTTTTCTTCTAGGGGCCGAAGAGTCTTATGGTTTCTTAAGTGGCACCCATGCTAAAGATAAGGATGCCATCATAATAAGTGTCATCCTTGCAAAAGCGGCTTCTTTTGCCAAAAAAAAGGGGCAAACCCTTTATGATAGGCTGCTTCATGTTTATGAGCGCTATGGACTAAGTAGTGAAAAAACATTAAACATCGATTTTCCTGAAGGGACAAGTTTTCAAACTATCCTTAAAAAAATGGATCCGATTTTTCATTCACCCCCAGATAACGTACTGGGAGAAAAAGTAGAAGCGATTGTGAATTACGCAAAGTGTGAAAAAAAAGATAAAAATAGCGGACAAATTAGCCCCTCGGGATTACCAAAAACAGAGGCTTTAGGGTTGTTCACCAAAAACAGCTGGCTTATTTTAAGACCATCTGGAACAGAACCAAAGCTAAAAATTTATGCAGGCTTATGTAGCTTTCCCAAAGATAATATCGAGGCCCATAAAAAAGCCCAAGAAACCCAGTTGATGGAACTATTGAAAAATTTTAGCCACAAGTATTTAGGACAATAATGAAAAAAACAGAAATATTTTCTTATAAACCTTCTAACTGTGAAGACCCCCTTGTGGTGGCTGGTGGCGTGCTGCTTCATAAGGATCGATGCCTTTTACTCAAAAGACATCCTGATAAGCCTTATGGTTCTCATTGGAATTTACCTGCTGGTAAAGTTGAAGCTAATGAACACCCTCATAGGGGAGCTCAGCGAGAAATTCATGAAGAAACAGGGATTCTCATTGAACTTGAAAAACTGAAGTTACTCCATGTTTTTTATATCAAAAGAGAAGAAAGCTATATTGAATTTCATATTTTCCAAGCCGTTTTTGACAAGCTTCCCGAAATCCAATTAAAGCTTGATGAAAACATTGAGGCCCTTTGGACCTCCCATGAAGAAGCTCTTCAACTCCCCCTGCTTAGTGGAGGCGATGAAATCCTCAAGTTTTGTCTGAAAAAATCTTTAGACTAAAGTACCAACATTAAGTTCGTGGTGGGGATAAATGACTCTGACGTGGTGAGTTACCATTAAAGCTTTAACGATGGCTTTTTTAACTTTCTTGAGCTCATTAAACGTCAAACAACTCTCATCTAATTGCCCATCAAAAAGACGCTCTTTAACGATTTTATCAACAAGTTTCGTGATTTCCTGTTCAGAAGAATTTTCAAGACTCCTTGAAGAGGCTTCCACACAATCGGCAATCATTAAAATAGCCGACTCTTTAGATTTAGGTTTTGGGCCTTTGTATCTAAAATCGGATTCAGCCACGAGCGATTTATCGTTTTGGTGATTTT
>CAIPRZ010000105.1 GCA_903867585.1 uncultured Chlamydiae bacterium | reverse complement strand
TGCTACTAGCGCTATTACCTCTCAAAATCTTATCCGTTCTATGAGCTATGAGCCTTGTCTACGGGTAGCCATCGGGGCCAATAATGGGGCCCATGGGGGCTTTTTTAGGGGGCTAGTAGCCAAGGGGTGGTCGGGTAATTATAATGTTACAGGAACCGATGACCTATATTTTCCTTTTAATCAAATGATCGAAGGCTATTCGGTGGCCCAAGAGGTTAAAAGCCATTATACCAATAATCTAACTGTTATTGAAGGCTATATCACCCGCGATTTGACCCCACTTTGGAAGCAGTATTTTGCTTTTAGAGGGCTTATGGGACTTCAATACTTCAATGTTCCAGAAAACGTCACGCTAACGTTTTATAAAAAGCTATTGGGGGCTACAAGACCTGATATTAATAACTATACTGCCAGCTCTAATAACAATCTTGGATTAGCCTCACTTGGGATCATGATTCAAATAAGACCTTATCCAGTTCTAGCTATGGAATTTCTAGGCTTAGGGGGGATAGGGGCCAGTTTTATCCAGGCACAAACAAAATGCCTAAAAGATAACGATAAAAAAGTTTTAAAAGAGTCTAATAATCAGGCAGTTACGGCAGGATATTCCTTTATGAGCACCCTTAGAGCGGTTTATAGACCTGTTAACTGGTTTCAAATAGGGGTCGGTTACGAGCTTATTTATGCCACCGGCCTGTGCCTAGCTTATAAAAAAATGACTAAAGGTGTCGGCTATGGTAGCGATGGAGCGATACCCCTTAATGGCGGTGTGTCCTACCAAGGGGCCTCTTTAAGAATAGGGTTTAGTTTATAAAAAAAGGAAAGAGTGACTTTAGCCTATGGAGCGCTACTTAAAGCTGCTACCTTCCGGTCCTGACCTGGTTCATAGTTCGCATAGCTAAAGGCTCTTTCCAAGAGCCATACATTATACTAAAAAAGCTTACTTATCTAAAACCGCTATTTTAATATGCGGGTAGCAGGCTGTTAAAATATCAGCAGCTTTTTGCCCTTTTTGGGATAGAGTTTCAGCGGTTTTTAAACATAAGCCGACCCCTAAGCCAGAACCTTTACCAACAATGGAAAAACTTGTGGCATTTGAGCTTAATTCAAAATGATTAGATTCTAGATCCAACATTTGCATAAAGCGTTCTACAAGTAGAACCCTTTGTCCAAGTGCATCTTCCACTTTTACAGCATATATTTTTTGGCTCTGTTTATCTTTATAAAACCCGAGATTTTTAAGATTAGTGACTTTTAGACGCTCGGCAAAATCTTGTTTAGTAAAGTTTTTTGACCACTTATGAACGGGAATTTCAGGAAGTGTAGCCCCTTGAGGGGTTGTAAGATGAGATTTAAAAAGGGTAGAAAAACTTGCTGTTGTTCCCGCTGAATCGTGGCAGTATGTGGTAGGAAACAAATTGTCATCAAGTTTCATGACAAGATCTTTAGTCTCTACGATGGCTTCAGTGATTTTGGGGTATTGGTACAGTAAAGCTGTTCCTTCATAACCAAATTCTTTGGCTTCAAAAATTTTAGATTCGTAACATAAATCAGTTCTTAAAACAATCGCCAGTGCTTTTAGAGTTTCTGTGCTATAGGCGTTTAAATCGCTTTTTTGCATGAGATTATGCAATAAGATATCGACATTGACATCATTGATGATTTTTTTTCCGTAGGCGCAATGAAAACGGCCCGCATATTCAGCCCCATTTATTAGGACTCTTGATTCATTTAAGGGGATTAGAGTTAATTCTTGGTAGGGGTAGCTTTCACTGCCCCAAACAATACCAAAGTTTTTTTCTTTAAGTTCAGCTTTTTTAGAAAAACGGCAATCGGTTTTGGCTTGGCCTTCGTTGTAAATCAGCCGATGTTTCCCGGTGCACTCTAAATGGATGGGTAGAGAATAATCAAGTTCGATTTGGCAATCATGAGCAATTAAATAAAGTGGTGCTAAGAGTAATAGAGCCTTCATAGTGTTCCTTAAAATGACTATTCTTGGGGTGCGTTTAAGCCTAAGTGGTGGTAAGCTTTACTGGTTGCTTCCCGACCGCGGGGGGTTCTTTTTATCAATCCTTTAGTTATTAAAAAAGGTTCATACACTTCAGAAAGTGTTTGAGGATCTTCATTAACAGCAATAGCAAGAGTTGATAAGCCCACAGGCTTTCCTTCATAGTTATGAATTAATGCTTCGAGTATTTTTTTGTCCATCTCATCTAAACCTTCATCATCGATTGATAACATAGATAAGGCTTCAAGACAGTTTTTCTCATCGATATGGGAGGCTTTTTTAAGTTGGGTGACATCCCGAACCCATTTGAGAAGATTGTTTGCAATCCGAGGAGTTCCTCTTGATCTTTTGGCAATCATTAAGGAGGCTTCCTGGCTCATACTGTAGCCTAAAATATGGGAAGAGCGTTTAATAATTTCTGAAAGAGAAGAGTCTGAGTAATATTCAAGTCTACATGTTTGAAGAAAACGGGAACGCATCGGTGCGGATAACATTCCAGAACGGGTCGTGGCTCCTACAAGAGTAAAAGGGGCTAATTTGACCTGTACTGATCTAGCGCTGGGTCCAGAATCGATCATGATATCTAAACTAAAATCTTCCATGGCAGAGTAGAGATATTCTTCAATCGCTTTAGGGATGCGGTGGATTTCATCGATGAAAAGAAAATCCCCTTTTTTTAAATTGGTCAAAAGCCCGGCTAAATCGCCCGGTTTTTCTAAAGCTGGACCTGAGGTGAGGGTCATAGTGGTCCCCATACATTTAGATAAAATGTGGGCTAAGGTTGTTTTACCAAGTCCTGGAGGGCCGTAAAATAAAATGTGGCCAAGAGGTTCAGATCTTTCAAGGGCAGCATGGATAAAAACTTTTAGTCTTTTACATAAAGATTCTTGCCCGACAAATTCATCCAATTTTATCGGCCTTAAACTTTTTTCCAAAGATTCGTCCGGTTTTATCCAAGTAGATTGAATCGAAGAGGTCATACCTGTTAAGCTCCTGTTTTTTTAATCTAGCAAGAAATGTAATTGCGAGGCTATTAGATAAATCAAGGAGTAATGATCATGAGTATACAGTCAGATAAGTGGATTCGTAAAATGGCCCAAGAGCACGGAATGATTGAACCGTTTGTAGAAAATCAAGTCCGTTATAGTGAAGAGGGAAAAGTTATTAGCTATGGTCTTTCAAGTTATGGCTATGATTTAAGAGTCGCTACCGAATTTAAAGTTTTTACTAATCTTTATAACACCATCGTCGATCCTAAAAAATTCGATGAGAATGCTTTTGTTCATATCGATGCCCCTTATTGTATTGTGCCCCCTAACAGTTTTGCCTTAGCAAGAAGTGTTGAATATTTTAGAATTCCCCGTGATGTTATTACGATTTGTCTTGGTAAATCAACTTATGCTCGGTGTGGAATTATTGTGAATGTGACCCCTTTTGAACCAGAATGGGAAGGGCATGTAACCCTTGAAATTTCCAATACTACCCCACTTCCAGCTAAAATTTATGCAAATGAAGGTCTTGCACAGGTTTTATTTTATAAGGGAGAAATGTGTGAAACCTCTTATAAAGATAGGAGCGGTAAATATATGAAACAAACCTCTATCACCCTTCCGATTGCTTAAATGTCAAAGCCATTACCTAAAAAATCACTCTATAAAACAGGGATTTTGTTTTTTTGGATAATGGCTGCTATAATGTTTCTGATGACAGCGTCAACTAAAATTTATCGTTTAAAAAGTTTGAAAAATAAACTCCATGATTTTGAAAAAAATTTGAGTGTCCTTAATGAGAAAAAAACAGAACTCTCAAACGTCATTAAAGCGATCGATGATCCTGTATGGCTAGAACTTGCCTTAATGGAAGAGCTGGGTGTTATTCCTGAAGGAGCCTTAAAAATTAATTATATTGAGGAAGAATGATTGTTTTTCTCATCATTTTCTTATCCCTTCTGATTCTTATTTCAGGCTGTTTTTCAGCGTCTGAATCGGCTCTATTTTCGTTAAATTCGATCAAAGTCAAAACCTTTAAACAAGACAGTGATAATCGAAAAAAGCTGGTTGCTCAATTGCTCAAGCATCCTCAAGATTTATTGACAACGCTCATTATCATTAATATTTTTATAAATATTTTAGTTCAAAACGTTGTCGCCTCCATTTTTGGTGATGTTTCTGGTTGGTTTGTTAATGTGATTGTCCCTTTAGGTATAACCTTGATATTTGGGGAAATTGTTCCCAAAAGCTTAGGCCTGGCTCACAACGAGGCCATTGCTGTCAGAGCGGCTCCTTTTTTATCTAGAGCCCAAATTATGCTCTCTTTTATGCGTAGGGCCCTTAAAGGGGTGGCCTCTAACGTATCAAGAGTTCTTTTTGGGTTTTTAAAAAAAGAAGAGAACATCTCTCTTGATGAACTTAAATATGCTCTAGACACTTCTAAACAATCAGGAGTCTTGTCTCAAGACGAAGCTGATATTGCTAAAGGTTATTTAACCCTGCAGCAGGCTCAGGTAAAAGATGTTATGCGCCCAAGAGATGAGATCTTATTCTATGATATTAATACGCCTTTAGAAGAGCTTGTTAAGTTATTTGTCGATAATGAGTGTACAAGAGTTCCTGTATGTAGAGGTCACCTTGACCAGTTTTTAGGGGTTATCACAAGTGATGTGTTTTTTATCCATAAACAGAGCATCCCTTCTCGAAATGAGCTTTCTCAATTTTATGTAAAACCTCTATTTGCTCCTGAATCCATGCAGGCGGAAGACCTTTTAAACCGGATGTATGATAAAAAAGAGTCGTTTGCTCTTGTTGTTGATGAATATGGGGCTGTATCTGGACTGATAACGCTAGAAGATATGGTGGAAATTGTGATTGGAGAGATTTCTGATCGCAAGGACCAAAAAGAGCGGTACTCTCAATCTTCCCCAGATAGTATTATAGCATCAGGTAAGCTTGAGCTTGTAGAATTTGAATCTATTTTTAATATCCCTTTGAGTTCGAACCATCATATGGTAACTCTTGGTGGGTGGCTGACAGAAAAACTAGGGGATATCCCCAAAGTGGGTGCTCAATTTAAAACTGACAAGCTTTCATTTCAGGTAATTGCAGCTGATGCCAAGCGGATAAAAAGAATCTACATTCGTAAACTCAATTCTGTGGTTGAAGAACTTTTGGAGGACGATGAATAGTCCTATTTTCTATTTAATGATTCTTCTTGCCTGCTTGCTTGTAGAAGCCTTTTTTGTGATGCAGGAGATGGCTTGCGTCTCTTTTAATAAAGTGAGACTGCAGTATTTTTTAAGCATAGGATCAAGAAGAGCTAAGTGGTTAAATTTCCTCCTTTCTCATCCAACTAAACTCTACGGTACGACCCTTATTTCTTCCAATGCGGCCCTTCTTTTGGGATCAGAAGCCGCTCGCCGTTTTTATGAATCTAATGGACTTCCTCCAGATTTAGCCCCTATTACCCAGATCATTCTTGTGTTAGTTTTTGCTGAGATGGCTCCGATGTTTGCAGCAAGAAGACACCCAGAGCAAGTAGCTATGCTTGGAGTTACCGTCCTTTTTGTTTTTTCTAAGCTTTTATTTCCGATCATTAAATTTTTAGATTTATTATGCCGGCTGATTAATAAGCTTTTTGGGGTGGAGGCTAAAAAATCGATTTTTTTATCTCGCGATGAAATTCAAAAAATTTTAGAAGAGCGCGATGATCAAACAACCGATGAAGATGATGAGTTCAATAGCGTAGTGTCAGGTATTTTTTCGATTAAAACACGCCTTGCTAAAGACATTATGTATCCGATAAGTAAAGTACAGCTTGCTCCTAATAATCTGTCTGTTGGGGCCCTAAGACAAATTCTAGCCCAAGGATTTGTCTCTTATGTTCCTGTCTATTTAAGGAACAATCACAATGTAATCGGTGTGGTTTATCCAAGAGACCTTATCCTTGTAGATGATCAGGCGATGGTTAAAGATCATATGCGTCCAGCTTGGTTTATCACAGAAGGGCAACCTCTTTTATCCATTTTAAAACAGTTTAGACAAAACAATCAGATTATGGCAGTTGTTTTAAATAAAAATGGTCAAGCTTCTGGAGTACTGACATTAGATGAGGTTATCGACACGATTTTTGCTAAAAAAGATGATTGGAATGCTATAGAACCTCAGGCTATGGGTCAAATTCTTGTTGAAAAAGTTTTTGATGCCGATATGACAATCGATAGCTTTAATGAAATCTATAATCTTAATTTACAATGTCCTGGTGCAAAAACGCTTGCAGAAATTTTTACTAAACTTCTTGGGCATATTCCTAATAACGGAGATCTTGTCCGTTTAGAAAATTTTGAACTAATTGTTCATAGTTCAACGCTTAGAGGCCCTAAAACCATTTTAATAAAAACAAAAAAGTAATGGAAAAAAAAATAGTTCTTTTTGGATTGAACGCCGATCCTCCCCATTTAGGTCATCTTCAAGTTGTTTATGAAGTCGAAAAAAAATTAGGTCCAGAAACACTTTTTGTTGTCATGCCAACAGGTAATCATCCTTTAGACAAGCCACAAGTGGCCTCCAATACCCATAGGCTTGCTATGACTCAGCTTTTATTTATGGGATCTAAAAGAGTTGTTGTGGATGATTTTGAACTTAATAAAGTAACAAAATCCTACACGCTTGATAGCTTAATTCATTTAAAAACTAAATATCCCCATTCTCAACTCTATTTTATCATAGCCACTGATGTGGCCAATAATTTCTTTTCCTGGCATGAGCCGATAAAAATCTTATCAATAGCTGATCCTATTGTGGTTTCAAGAATAGGATTTGAGCTTAATCCAGATGTGAAAGAAGAATTTTATAATAAATCACACCCACTTATTTTAGAAACGCATTCTCTTCCCATATCTTCTAGCGAAATACGGCAAAAAAGAGTTTTAGAACATCTTAGTGGTGAAGTTAAAAAATATGTAGAAGAACATAATCTTTATTAAAAAGATTAGAAACCTTGAATAAAAGTCTCTTTAAAAACTTCGATTAGTAGAGTGATAAGTTGATATTCCTCAGATTCAGGAGCTAGTTTTTTTTGCTTTAGTAATAGTTGATGAAGAGATGTGGTATCTATAGCCTCATCGGCAGTTCTACATTTTGCTATAACATCTCTATCGGGATCGATAGAATAGTAGCTTTGAATATAAGAGAGTAATTGATTAAATGCCAAGCGTTTAGCCTCTATGTTTCCACGTAAACTATGAGTTTTAAAAGACCTGCCAAGATTAGTTAATGCTGTTTTTGCACTCACTTTTAAAGATAATTCTCTTTTAGGTTTAGGGGCAGTTTTTGCAATAGGCGTTAAAGGCCTATTTTCTTTTCGATTATATTTTTCTGTTTCTATGAATAAATCTCTAAGCTCATTGCGTTCGATTTTCTCTTCGTGAGTATCAGTTTGGCTAAAGGTAGGGCTTGAATTCAAAGCTTGCATTACCTCCATAAAACTGGCTTCTGTAAGATCTATCCCTAGAATTTCTCCAAGTTGTTTGCGCGCTTCTATATTTTTGTCTTTGCCATCTAAATCGATAGGTATAGGAAAAGGGGATAGAGATTCATTAAATATTGAGAGTTCAGAATCTAAAGAGTTTATACTACCTCTATCTTCTAAGGCTTCAGATAAAGTGCTATGAGTAGAAGGTGAAAGGGATATGGGACTAGAACTTGATGGTAAATCTAGAGCAAAAGGCTCCTTTTCAGGAGTCACCGAAATAGAGGGTTTTTGCAGTAGTGGATTAACTACTATGGGTCTTTCAGTTTTTTTTGAATGGGGATTAACCATAGGATTATGAACAAGATTTGGTATTTCTGCCCTATCAAGCGCTGAAAGGTCTTTGCATCTTAAATAGGCCTGAGTGGCTTTTAAACCTGAAAGAGGTAAGGCACGTGTTCTTAAATCAAAGACCTCTTTTTGTGTATAAAGAGCTTGTTTCCCAACAATAGTATGTAAAGCATTGCTAAATATTGCTTTAAGTTGGCCAAGGGCCCCCTTAGCAATCCTTGAAGCTTGTACTTCTAAAGGTTTTTTTCCAGGAGAGGATAATATAGCTTTATTAGGATCTTTAGAATGAGCATTAATATCTATAGGCATAAAACAAACATTAGTAATTAACCAACTAATATTTGTTTTGTTTAATTATGTAAACTATTTAGAAATTAATATTTTCATTTCTTTAATTATATTAATTATAACATCAACAGAGTGTTCAATTTCTTGTTGAGTTGTAAATTTAGAAAATGAAAAGCGAATAGAGGATTTAGCTTTATTAAAGCCAAGGTCCATATTGATAAGAATGCGAGAAGGTTCTAAAGCCCCAGCACTGCATGCGCTGCCATGACTGGCGTAGACATGATGCGTATCTAGTAGCTGTAAAAGGGTTTCACCTGAAATATCATGAAAGCAGATATGGCTTGTGTTGGATACCCTAGGAAGGTTTTTTCCGATGATATCTAACTCAAGCTCCTGGGCTAAAAGGGCTTCAAAATAATCTCTTTTGGAGCTGATCTCATCAAAATCTTGATTTCTTTCGAAACATGTTTTGAATGCATAGGCAAAAGCTAAGGCATGCGGAACATTTTCAGTTCCAGCTTTTTTACCACTTTCTTGATGGCCCCCATAACTAAGGGGATTTAAATCTTTAGGATTTTTATGAATAAGGGCGGCTATCCCTTTAGGTCCATGAATTTTATGTGAGGAAAAAACATAAGCTGTCACATTAGGATCTGCATTAAAAACGCCTCTGCCAATTAAGCCAACTAAATCGATATACAAAGGGATGTTTAATGATTTGGCAAGAGCTCCAATTTCTTTAGTTTCTTGAATCAGTCCGGTTTCAGAGTTTGCAGCGCCTAAAATAATACAATCTGTATCTAAACAAAGACACGATTTTACATCCTCTATTGAGACAGCCCCTTTAATCCCAGGATGCAAAAACGTAACTTTGGTCCCCTTTTTTTCTAGGATTTTGAGCGTATTATAAATGGCAGAATGTTCAAGATCAGAGCTGATAATATGCTTATAAGGTTTATGTAAAAGAAGCCAATTAAGAGCCTCAGTAGCTGAGGAAACAAAAAACAGCTCTTTAGAAGTTAGTCCAAAATATTGAGCAATTAAATCTTTGGCTTTTAGATACTGAGCTTTAGCTTTACGTCCAAATTTATGAATAGACGAAGGGTTGCCATAACAATCACTATAGGCATTTGCCATAAGCTTGATTGCTTCAGGGTCAGGTAAAGAGGTGGCATTATGATCTAAATAAATTTCCATCCCTCTATTTTATCAATTTATAACTTTTTAAGGGGAGGGAGTATTCATTAAAATAAAAGTTATATTGTCTTTGGCTGGGGTTTCTAGGACAGCTTGTAAAAGTTTAGAGGCTTTTTGGTCTAAATTGGACTCTGTTTTGAGAATTTGAATCATCTTTTGATGATCTAAATAATCAGAAAGACCATCGCTACAGAGTAGGTAGGTTGCTTTGGGATTATAAGGGTGAATGGAAATCGAAGGTTCAATAAATTCTTTGATACCAACAGATTTTGTTAAAAAATGTTTGGCTCTTAGCGAGCGGCTCTTAGGAGAATCGGCGGCAAGGATTGTATGGTCTTGGGTAAGTTGGCAAAGATCCTCTTCAAGTTTGTAAAATCTAGAATCACCGACATGTCCAACAATCCAATGATCACAGAATTTAAAAACGACAAGTAAGGTCGTGCCCATTCCTTTATAGATGGGTTCATCAAGAGCCATTTGATAAATAGAGCGATTGGCTGAATAGATGGCAAATTTAACAAGAGCGAACGCTTGTTCACTTTCTATAATAGGCCCAAGAGTTAAAACCTGATCGAATTTTTCTTTAACTATTTGGCACGCTTTTTTAGAAGCCACTTCTCCATAATTATGGCCACCAATACCATCGGCTAAAATGAAAAGATTTGAAGACTCATCTACAAGAAAATAATCTTCGTTATTAGCCCTTCCTTTTCCTATATCTGAAAGCGAGTGTGTATTTAGCAAATTTATCTCTTGAGCCAAAGAATTAATAACCATTTACTATTATTGTACTTAATGCAGCTCCTGTGTATAAAGATATACTATCTGTATTTGAATCGTATGTATTGTCACTTTGATATGTTATATA
>CAIPRZ010000104.1 GCA_903867585.1 uncultured Chlamydiae bacterium | reverse complement strand
TCCCAAGTACTTTAATTGGATTAAAGATGTATACATCACTCCAAAAAAGATTATTATCTTCAGCGGCCCCTACATACCAAGGGCGTTTTCGGGGATCAAAGGTAAAATCAGTAATGATTTCTTTATCTATTTCTGTAAAATTTTTGTCGTAATAGATGTAGGTTTCTGTCGGTTGGCTTAAAGAATTATCGACAATCCAAAAGGAATAAGCGGCTTCAGGTGGCAGGGGTTTTTGTGTTTCAGAAAAAAAGTTTTTTTGCTTTGAGACAGCAAGGTTTGTAACATTAATTAAAAAACCCTCTCTTGTGCCAACAAAAAAAGAATACAAATCAGGATAGATTTTGACCTGTTCTTGCATAAATAAGATCAGGTCAGGATTTTCCATGGAAATTTGACCAATACTTCTTAAGAAGCTTGTCCCATTTTCTGGAATTTTTTCAAATCTTTTAGATAAATCATTAGTATGAGCGTAAACAATTTCAGCTTGTTTTTGGATAATAACGTTAGAGAATTTAAGAATAGACTTGTAGGTCCTAGAATGGGTGAAATAGATGATAAAGACAGAGGTAAGAGTAAGCAGTAAAAGGAAAATCGTGAGGATATCAAATTGAAGCTTTCTGTTTTTTAATAGGGAAGGCAGAGATCTTAGAGAATTCAAGCAAGCCTCAAGATAGGTGTATAAACGCACTAAAACAAAAGGATTTTTTTAAAACAAGAAAAGATGACTAAACGCTTGGCAAAGATTGAATCAGAGAAATATCTTTTATTCCCATTTCAAGCATTAAAAGGCGATCAAGCCCGCAAGCCACACCGCAGCAGGGGGGGAAATAACTTTTCATAGCTTCTAAAAGAGCTCTATCGATCGGGTAGGGGGTTTTATTTTGCAAAGTTCTTAAATGATTAAGAGCCTCAAACCTTTTTTCAAGTTCAACAGGGCAGGATAATTCATGATACCCATTAGCCAGTTCTAGACCCCCAGAATAAATTTCAAAACGGTGAGCAACAACATCATTTTCCCCATTTTTTAAGCAGGTAGCAAGAGCTGCTTGAGAGGGAGGGAAATCGGTAACTATCACAAGGTGATCTTTAGTAAATAAAGGCTCTATCAGAGCGCTCATGGCTGTTGTTAAAATATCATCATCTGTAAAACCGAAGGTATCTAATCCCAGTTTTTGTTCAACGTGCTCTTTAATAGCTTCTATTTCGGTATAAGGATTGAGCCCTAAATAGGTTTCAAAAACAGCTCTATAACTGAAGTATTCACAGGCCCTTTCACCAGTAAAGAGCTTAATAAATAAAAGGGTTTCTTCCATAAAATCGGAATATTGAATATCTATTTTATAAAACTCTGCCATCGAAAATTCTTGAGCATGCTTACTCCCTTTTTCACCAGATCTAAAAACGTGAGAAATTTGAAAAATAGAAGGGGCCCCCTCTGAAAGCAATTTTTTCATCCCATATTCAGGTGAGGAATGAAGGTAATAGGGGATGATTGAATCTGTTTTTAACAAATCGATATGATTATCTAAGGCGGCAAAGGGGGATAGGAGGGGGCAGTCAACTTCTACGTAATTGTGCTCATAAAAAAAAGAGCGCGCTTTTTGGAGCGCGCCAGATCTTTTAATTATCAAATCTTTTTTAGTTAACTCGAGAAACGTATTCACCAGTTCTTGTATCCACTTTAATTTTTTCTCCCTCTTCAATGAAAATTGGGACTTGAATTTTAGCACCCGATTCAACAATAGCTGGTTTTAACACTCTTCCAGAGGCGGTATCGCCGCGAACACCAGGGGAGGTTTCAATAATTTTCATTTCCATAAAAGTGGGCGGCATCACATCAATAGGCTGGCCTTTATAGAAAATCACACTATAGCTAACCTCTTCGATAAGCCACTGAGCGTTGTCTCCAAGAAGATCTAGTGGGATGTTTACCTGATCGAAGGTGTTATCATCCATAAAAACGACATCTTCGGCTTCTTTATAAAGCATGCGCATTTTAGATTCTTCGACATCTGCTAAATCAAGTTTTTCACCTGATTTAAAAGTCTTTTCGGTAACTCTTCCAGTTTTTAGATGTTTTACACGAATTCTGTTGAAAGGCTGACCTTTTCCTGGTTTTACAAACTCATTAGTAACAACAGTGTAGGGCTCTCCTTCGATTTCTACTTTATATCCACCGCGTACATCCCCTGTGCTTACCTGAGCCATAAAAAACCTTTCTTGTTAAATGTGCCCTGATTTTAACCCAAGATTCAAATTAGCGTCCAGTTTGGGATTTAACTAAAAATTTCCAAATAAACTCTTTGCCTAAATAAATTTTTAAGAAAAAATAGCTAAAAAAATTTATCAACCGATGGATAATATGATAAAAATTCTAAAAACCACAGTCCTAGCTCTAACCTTATTACTAAGCACCCTAAATGCTACTAACCCCATCTCCCAAGCTAAAATAGGAAGCAAAGGGAATAACCCGGTATCCCAAAAATACCTAAACCAAGGTTCTAGTAATAATCCGGTATCAACAGAGGAAGCTGTGACTCCGACTCCGATTCCAGTGCCTCCAGTACCTCCAGTACCCATAACTTATCAAGTAGGAGACTATGCTCAAGGTGGGGTAGTGTGCTATGTGGATGAAACAGGTCAACATGGACTTGTCTGCTCGCTTATCTATCTTGATGCAAACGGGGGTGAGGATACAGGTCTTGCCGGGCTTGCATGGGGTCCCGGGGATGTAGCAACAGGTGCTACAAGCCCTTTTGGAGCTGAAAATATGCTAACCATACTTGGTATAGATCCTGGCTTAACTTCTTATCCTGCTTTTAGAGCTTGTCAAAGTTATAGAGGTGGAGCCTTTTCTGATTGGTTTTTGCCAAGTCAAAATACCGCTCATGATGGCTCTGGATATAACGAGATCAACTATATTTATGAAAATTCTGGCTTAGCTGGACCTGTTTCAGAAGGTATAAGCATCAATCAAGCCCTTACGAATTTACAAGCTCAAGGAGTAACGGTTCAATTGTTAAGCTCAAATGGGTCCCAGTTCGCCAACGTCAGCGGGGGCAATACGTCTCTTGTGCGTGCAGTCAGGGCTTTTTAACCCTTTAACCATTTTGTAATTAAACAATAATTTTTTTTACTTAAAACGGCTAAAGACCTACACTACTTTCACCGTTTTAATAGAGGTTTTTATGAATCCAGTCTTTTATGAAGCCGTTAAAGTTCCAGCCTATGTGGCCTATGAAGCTTTGAAAAATAGCGTCCTTTACACTTCTAAACAGGTTGCAGGGTTGATTGAAAACCATATTAATTTAAATAGAGTATTAATCATCTCCTCGATTGCTTTGTCTTGTATTGCGATATTAGCTTCTCTTATTTATGGTTCTTTTTTATCGCTATCACTTTCTGTGACAGTGGTTGCAGCTTCATGTTTAGCTTATAAGCTCAATGAAGAGCTTTTGAAAAAAGAAGAAGAAAGGCTTTCTTTACATAAATATGTAGTCGCTGAAGATAGACAAAAAAAAGAGCATCTTGAAGAGCATGGAAGAATGCAGGGCGCTATAGAAAATTTGGAATCTCAATTAGAAGTCCAAACAGGATTAGCAAAAGAGCAAACAACCCTTAACGGAAGACTTCAAGAAAATCTTACTAAAGCTTATGAGCTAGCTGAGCTTTGTAACAAAGCTTTATCTAAATATTCTACAACAACCCTTGAGTCGACCGGAATAAAGGAAGAAATTGAGAGTTATAAAAAGCTATTTGAAATTTGCCTTCCACAAATCAAAAGATTAATCGAGAAGCAAGATCATAATGAAGCGGCTGCTGAAAAAGTGGTAAGTGCTGTCGCTCTACTTGAAGGATTTTCTAAAGGTCAGCATGCCGAGCTTACAGGGATGCTTGATAAACTCCAGCTGGTTGTTGAACAGTTTAATACCTACACCCCTCTTGTTGAAGAACAAAAAAGGGCTCTTCAAGCCATTTCTGCAGATATTCTTGTAAAGACTGGAGAGCTTTTAGCTATCCATCGTCGTTTAGAACAAAAGCATGAATTGTTACTACCCAAAGATCTTCTAAGCCAAAGAGGTATAGTCAATGCCTAAAACGTGTGAATTAACAGCGATTGCTTTTTCTCCTTGGACCTCAGAAGGAATTATTACTTATTGCGATTCGCAAAAAGAAGAATCTAAAGTTTGGTATTGGAATAATACTAAATCGGGCATGCAAACGATTATAATGCATCGACGAATTGTTCTTTTTGCTACTTTTATTATGTCAATTTCAAGTCTTCCTCCTGTTGATACCTACACCCTTTTAACGATTAATTTAGTGACAGGCGTTCTTATGGCCTACAGCTTAGGATCTTTATATGTGCAGTCAAAGAAAATTCAAGGCATTGTAGAGCCTTATTTAAAAATTAATTGTGCAGGAGCTGAAGAGGTAATGGTTCCAAGAGGGGCAGCAGCGCCTGTTGCACAAGATTATGGCAGTGCTAGGAGCTTAGGAGATGACAAGGTCTAGTCTTGTATTGCCAATTAGCTCTTAAAACAGCTATACAATAATAAAGGCGAGGTCATAATGGAAGGTCATGAATTAACAGAAGAGCAATTTGCTAAAGACACCTTAGAAAGATATTCTGGATCTAAGTGCACCGATTTTTGTTCTAATTTAATTATCACCAACTTTCCCCGTTACGTCGACTATTTTGCTAAAAGCCGTAATATTAAAATCATCGAAGGCTCGATGTTTAAAGTGGCTCATTGTCCTGAAGAAGATGTTTCTATCTTAGACTTTAAAATTGGATCCCCAGCAGCGGCTCTTGTTGTTGATTTATGCTCATTTATGCCATTTAAAGCAGCCATTTTACTTGGAATGTGTGGTGGACTAAGACGCCGCTATCAAGTAGGTGATTATCTAGTTCCTGTGGCTAGTATTCGGGGTGAGGGGACCAGTGATTTTTATTTTCCACAAGAGGTTCCAGCCCTTGCTAACTTCCTTATGCAAAAAGCGGTGACAGATGTAATGGAAAAACAGCAGGCTTCCTATCATATTGGAATCACATTTACAACAAACATGCGCTTTTGGGAATTTAATGAAGAATTTAAGACCCGCTTAAAAGCGACAAAAGCCCAAGCGATCGAAATGGAGTGTGCAACGCTTTTTGCAGCTAGTTATAAACGGAAATTTACCCTCGGAGCGCTTTTATTAATTTCAGATCTTCCTTTGAATAATTCTGGTATAAAAACTAAAAAAAGTTCTGAGGCGGTTTATGAAAAGTATACCAAAGATCATGTTGAAAAGGGGATCGAGGTTTTAAAGCTGGCTCACAGCATGCAGCAAAAACATATCAAAGGGGCCTATCACCGTAATATCGGTATGGACGAGCCCCCAAAGACTAGATAAGTTTAATCACAGCTCTAAAACGCAGGCTGTGATTTTTTAACTTTTCTAAAGCCTCATTAATGTTACTTAAGCTAAAAACTTCAATCATCGGTTTCACTTTTCCACAAGCTGCCAGGTCTAAAATATCGACAAGATCAGATCTATGATTTTGCGTGGAGCCGATAATTTTTCTTTGAGATAAGATGAGGTGCATACAAGAAATTTCAAGGGGTTTCGGATCGATGCCCATCACGACTAAACGTCCTTCTGGTTTTAGTCCGGTAAAAGCCTCTTGTGCCATCTTACTTGAGTTGCCACAGTCTAAAATAATATCAGCTCCACCTAAGGCTAAAAGTTTTTGACCTATATCTTTACTTGCCACAATCACTTCATCGGCCCCTAATTTTTTTGAGAGGGCTTTTTTATCTTCTTGCTCAGTGATAGCAATCACTTTATGACCTTTAGCTTTTGCAAGCTGTATCGCAATGTGGCCAAGCCCACCAACTCCTAAAACAGCAATCACTTCCCCAGGAACAGGATGAGCATTAAAATAGCCGCTTGAAACGGTATACCCTGCGCAAAATAGAGGAGCTGCTTCTTCATAAGAGAGTTTGTCGGGAATAAGGGTGCAGGCATCGGCAAAAGCTAGCATATATTCAGAATTACCACCTCCAAGTTGCATCCAGGTATAAGCTCCCCCTTCAAGACCATCGCAATACAGATCCCTTTTTGATTGGCAATAGTGGCAACGACCGCAGCCTGCTTGATGCCATGAAACCCCTACTCGATCTTTGAGTTTTAAATGAGTCACGCCAGGTCCTAATTTTACTATTTCTCCAACCGGCTCATGGCCTGCAACCACTGGAAGGTTAAGGGGTAGTAGGCCGTGCGAGGCATGAAGATCGGTCCCACACATCCCAGAGGCATGAATTTTTATAAGAACTTGACCCTCTTTAGGTTCTGGGATAGGGATCTGTTTGATTTCCCAGGGTTGATTAAATTGGGTGATTACAGCTGCTTTCATCATAAAAAAGGCTCCTTTTTTTAGATCAGTTATAAGCGACAAGTAAAATATAAACTAGCATTAAACGAGCTTTTAATCGTTTTTATTAATTTGTTTAATTTTTTTATAAAATGTATTCAACAAGGATTTGAATATGATTATTAACAAAAAGACGGGTTTATAAATTTGCGATGCTTACCCATTATTTCTACGATGACAAGTTTTGTATTTTTATCAGAGTCTTTAACATACCCTCAGCTGTTCAAATTACGCTTCGTACTAAAAAGATAAATCGATGTCCTATCATCTTAAAAATCTTATCCCCCTTGTGAATATCATCAGCACCTTTATTTTTTAGTTTTTAAAATCAAAGACTAATAATTTAGGCCTATGTGAAACGGGGAGCTTTTAAAGATTATTGAGAACGTCTTTGGGGGCTTTTGCCACCTACTATAGATGATTATATCGTGCAAGTGCCTGGATTTGTTTGCCCCTAATCAGGCTAATTCGACCTTAAAATTAAGCTAGATAATTTATAATTAAATTCTGCTTATATCTAACTAGTTAATAGTTAACGTCTTAAATATACTATAATATAATGACTTTTAACATGCATTTAATTATAATTATTAAT
>CAIPRZ010000103.1 GCA_903867585.1 uncultured Chlamydiae bacterium | reverse complement strand
TGATTTCATGTTAAAACTATTTAATTTTAAACAAATTGACTTGTCTTGCCTAAATGAACTTGCAAGATGAATCACTACAGAAGGTTTGTATTCTTTAAATGTTTTATCGAGAAGATTTTGGTCTAAAATATTGCCTTTGATTAAAGTTCCCCAGATTTTAGATTCCGTTTCTTTAAACTCACAGGTATCAATAATAATGGGTTTAAAACCATGATCTAAAAGTGATTTACAGATAGAGGTGCCAATATAGCCTGCGCCACCTGTGACTAAAATTACACGATTTGAAGACATTTATAACTCAAAGATTATCACCTCTTTTCATCTCACAACTTCTTTTAAAGAAAAACCCTTAAATTGTTGTGGCATCAAAAAGCAATGGCAAAAAAAATTGAATTTATTAAAAACGCCAGGCGATAAATCGACTGGTTTTTTGACCCTGTTTCATTGTAGTTGTACCTAGATGAATAGCCCCTACTTGCTCTAAACAGGTATAAAGGTGACTTAGGCTACTTTCTTTAGATACATAGCATGTAAAGATACGACAATTAACCTGCCGACTTTCATGAATCATTTTTTCAATAAAAGCTTTTTCTCCACCCGGATACCAGAGTTCGTGGCTTTGTCCCCCGAAATTTAAAGCTTTTGTCTTAATTTTAAGTTTTTTCCATTTTGTTAAATTAGCCTTTCTTGCCTCCTCATAAGAGGTATGAAAAGGGGGATTACAAATGGAAACCTCAAAGCTTTCCCCTTCTTGGATGATCCCTTTAAAAATATGATCTTTGTTTTCTTGAAGTCTTATATCAACACAATCAGAAAGATGATTCTTACTAACTATATTTTTTGAAATCGTTAAAGCTCGCCCATCAATCTCGCTACCAACAAAATTCCACCCATACTCTCTATGACCAATTAAAGGGAAAATGGCATTAGCCCCTACACCGATATCTAATACTCTAATTTTTGGGCCTTGAGGAATAATCCCATCGTTTAAGGTACTTAAAAGATCGGCTACATAATGGATATAATCAGCACGAGAAGGAATAGGTGGGCATAAATAAGGTTCTGGTAGATCCCAATCAATCTGATAATGAGATTGCAATAGCGCTTTATTAAGCGTTTTAACCGCTAAAGGATTGGTGAAATCTAGAGTTTGGAGGCCAAATTGATTAATAAAAACATAAGGCTTTAAATTAGGACAGCACCCTATGAGTTTTTTAAAATCATAAGGCTCTCTATGCTTACTTCTTATATGTAAGGAGGTTTTTAGTATCGACATAACTTTTTAACCTCCCTCCATGGCATAACTATTAGCTTTTTTTCCAATTTCTTTTTTGATGGGAATGGGAAGGTTTAGAAGAATTTTTTCTTTGAGGCGCTTGAGAAAGTCCCTTGGAGGACCCATTTCTATTGGGATTCTGATTTTTAGGCGGAGTTCTTCGTCCATTAACAATAGGTTGAGCTGGGATCGATGGATCAGGCTCAAAATTTGCCACGGTAACTTGAGGGATTTTCTTTTTTAATAGATGCTCAATATCACTTAAAAGCTTGTGCTCATCGATACACACTAAAGAAACCGCCTCCCCTGTTTTACCAGCCCGTCCTGTACGACCTATACGATGAACATAATCTTGAGGAACATTGGGTAAATCAAAATTAACAACATGGGGTAGATGATCGATATCGATTCCTCGAGCAGCAATATCTGTTGCTACTAGAATACGAATCGAACCATTTTTAAATTGTTCCAAAGCTTCTGTTCTTGCACCTTGGCTTTTATTGCCATGGATAGCCATAGCTGTAATACCGTCATTGACTAATTTAGCTGTTAACCGATTAGCTGTGTGTTTAGTCCGCATAAAAACTATGACTTGTTGCCAATTATGGGTCTTAATTAGGTAGGATAATAAATCTGATTTCCGTTTGCTATCGACCGGATGAATCACCTGAGAGATCGATTCGACGGTGGAATTAGTTTGCGTAGCCTCGATCATCATCGGTGAGCTCATTAATGAATTAGCCAGTTTTTTAATCTCTGGAGAAAACGTGGCTGAAAAAAGGAGATTTTGCCGTTTTTTAGGTAAAAGCTTCAAAATACGACTAATATCATGAATAAATCCCATATCAAGCATCCGATCTGCTTCATCAAGAACAAGTATTTCAATATGAGAAAGATCAATATGTTTTTGATTAACAAGATCTAAGAGCCTACCCGGTGTAGCAACAATAATATCAACGCCCCCTCTTAAACGATTCACTTGAGATTTGATATTAACACCCCCATAGATCTGGGTAGATTTGAGAGGAAGATGCTTGCCTAACTCTTTCACACACTCTTCAACTTGAGAGGCTAATTCACGAGTAGGGGTTAAAATCAGAGCTTTTGTCCTTATAGGATTTTCCGATGATTTTTTTTTCATCAGCTTTTGCAAAAGTGGTAAGGTGAAGCTAGCTGTTTTTCCTGTACCGGTTTGAGAACCAGCCATGAGGTCTTTACCTTCTAAAATGAGAGGAATAGCTTGAGATTGGATGCGAGTGGGGGTGGAATAACCCTTTTCCTCAAGAGCTGTGATTAATTCTGGCATTAAGCCTAAAGTTTTAAATGCCATAGATTTTTTTTCTCTTGGTTAACGTTTCTAAAAAAGATTAATTTTTCAAAAAAGAATGATTATAGTTAGAGCCTAAAAGGCGAGGTTTTCATGATTTAATAATCAATTATACCCTATAGATTACTTAAAGTATAGGCGAAGGGCCTAACTAAAGGCAGTTATTAAAGAAACAACTATTATGTATAGCTTTTTGATCGTGAGCTAATAAAAGATAATTGGGGGCGGCTGGACTCGAACCAGCGAATCCCGAAGGAGAGGGATTTACAGACGCATCATGATTCTTAACTGGAGCAAACTGCATGACATAGCCTCAATAGCTTTAATCAGTTAAAGCGAAGCCTATTGTACCCGCTCAACCCCTTTTATGCTAGTTTCGTTTGGCCGAATGCGTAAAATCTGCGTATCTATAAAACCAAGAGCAGTACTTTAGCTATTTGAAACCAAAAACCTTTAAAATTAATCTTTCTACAAAAGCACCCAATTTTCTTTGCCTTCCAGAACGAGTAAGTGGAACTCCTATAGCCCTTGAAATACGCGCTTTATATGCTGAAATACCTAGAAATCTATTCCAAGAAAAACCACCTTTATTCATAAATATCCCCTGTATTTCTACGTTGAAAATCCAATTGCTTGTGCATCCTTAAGAGCCTGCGCATAATCTTTTAAAATTCTTGAAGATTGAGCTAACCCTTCTTGTCGCTGTTGTATGATTTGCCCACGAAGCAGATCGG
>CAIPRZ010000102.1 GCA_903867585.1 uncultured Chlamydiae bacterium | reverse complement strand
CTGGAAGGCTTATGACACAGATCGATAAGCCAATAATAAAAAAGCGGTGCATTACCGGAAGACGATTCACCCTTTTTTAACCTCATTAAATAAATCGGTGATATCTCCAGCCCCAAAAGTGACAGCAATATCTGTAGTAATTATAAGTTCTTTAAGAGCATTTCTTGGGCTATATGAAACAGGCTTTAGAAGCTTAGAAGAGAGTTTAACAGCTAAATCGCTTGAATGAATATTATGATGATTCACTTCATGAGCGCCGTAGATATCTGTTATAATGAGCTCATCTTCATGAAAAAAGCTGTGATGAAAAGCATCCCATAAATCCTTTGTGCGAGAAAAGCGGTGAGGTTGAAAAATCACAGTTAAGCTTTTTCCTGGGTAGCGATCTTTAATACCTTGCAAGGTTGTTTTAATTTCGCTTGGATGATGACCATAGTCATCAATCCACAAAGTATCCCCAACAGTCCCTTTAATTTGACAACGTCTATCAACCCCATTAAAAGCACCAAGAGCCTCAATTATCCCTTTTTCCTCAAACCCTAAACAGCTGAGAAGAGAAAAAACAGATAAAGCATTCAAGACGTTATGCTGGCCGTTAAGTAATAGAGAGCCTTTAACAAGATTACCCTTTTCACTTAAGAATAAAAAATCACGGCCTACTGAAGAGCTTTTATCGTATAATAGTTTAAAATCAGAATTTAAAGACTGGCCATAAGTGGTACCTGGAAAATTCAACTTTCCTAAAACAGGGTCATCTTTGTAAAAAATACAAAGCTTTCTATCAGAACATAATGACATGAATTGATAAAATCCCCTTTTAAGACGCTCCATATTTTCCCAATAGTCCATATGATCTTGATCGATGTTTGTGACAATTATCCCTGTGGGATCATAACTTAAAAAGCTCCCATCACTTTCATCAGCTTCTGCAATAAAATACTCCCCTTCATCAAAATCAGCATGCTGTCCTCCAGAAGAAAATAATCCACCGATGGCGTAAGAGGGCTTTTGATTTAAGTGTTTAAGGCAATGAACCAGCAAAGAAGAGGTGGTGGTCTTCCCATGAGTTCCAGCTACAAGTAGGGTTTTTTTACATTTCATAAGCTCTGTTAAGGCCTTAGAGCGATGAATGGTTAAAATATTTGTATTTAAAGCCTGTATACGTTGGGGGTGGTCGTTAGAAATAGCACTTGAACAGACGACAAGTTCAACTTCATTATCTAAGCTATCAGTCTCTTTTAGAAATTCTAGTCCCTTTTCAATAAGTTCTAAAATGAGTGAACTTTTAAATTTATCACTCCCCGATACTTTAATTCCTTTTTTTAAAAGCAATAAACAAATCGCACTCATTCCAATCCCACCCACAGCTAGGATGTGAACTTTTTTTATCTTTTCAAACATAATTCAAGAGCTCTTTTATCAAGTGTTATATCGGTAAAAAGGAGATTTTGGGCTTTATAATCATCGTGTGCTTGGATCAAATTATCAATCACATGACTTAAATCAATAGAATCTAATAAAAGCTCTTCAATAAGAGCTCCTTTATGATGTTTTATAAAATGATCGGCATTTAATAACTGATGATCCCCACTACTATGGGGATATGGGACTAAAATAACCGGTTTTTTAGCGTGGGCTATTTCAAATAGTGTACTAGCTCCACTTCTAGAAATAATTAAGTCAGAAGCTGCATAAGCTAGCGTCATCTTCTTTTCATAATTTTTTACAATAGACTCAATATTATACTTTTTGTAGCTAGATTCTATTTCATTTAGATCTGATTTATTTCCAGCAAGATGAATGACTTGCCATTTTTTTTGATCAAGGATCGGTAGTAATTTTTGAATGAGTTTTTGATTAAAAAATATTGACCCTTGAGAGCCTCCGATGATGAGTAGGGTTTTTTTTTCAGGGTTACTCTTAAAATAGCTCATCGATTCGTCTTTAAGATTATCTATAGAACCGATGAATACTTGGTTCAAAGGTTTCACCTGAATAAATTTTTCAGCCGTTTCTTTAGAAGAAAAGGGGCAAGCAATAAGTTTGGCTTTTTTTGAAAATAGCTTAATAACCTTTCCCATAACAGTATTAGCCTCATAAAGAGCCATAGGGATCTTTAAAATACTAGCTGCAGCAAGAACTGGAAATGAATGATAACTACCAAAACCCACTACAATTTGAGGTTTGGCTTTTTGGAAATATTTAAGCGCTTTAATAAAGCCAATAGTACTTTTAAAAATGAACCGGGGCAGGTTTTTAAATTGGAAATTAGAGGCATCGATATTTATTTTTTTTAGGCTTTGTTTACTGGTAAAAAAAGGATTTTGTTCGACCTCATGACCTAAGACAACAACCTCACAGCCCTCTTTTATTAAATTTAAAGCAAGAGCTTCTGCAGGAATGACATGACCGCCACTTCCTCCAGCTGCAATAACAATATTCATGGCGTACTCCTCATTACGACACCCGGCAGTAAAAACCTTTTGTTTAATGCTATATCAAATAAAAAAGAAGCCTTAAATGCTAGAGCTGGGAGAATGATATCTTTTAGATCCTTTATTGTATTGTTTGATCACAGATAACACCATAAATACAGCAAACACACTAGAAATTAGCGAAGATCCACCGTGAGAAAAGAAGGGAAGATTTGTCCCTTTTGAAGGGAGCAAGCAAGAGATAACACCTAAATTGATAAAAGCCTGCAGGCTAATTAAAAAAGAGGATAATAGAACTGTTAATGCCCCTTTAGGACATCGAATTTTCATCGCAATAGCTACCCCTGATACAAGATGAATAAGATATAGAATAATCAAACAACAAAGACCCATAAAACCGGTCTCTTCGGCAAAAATAGCGGCTATATAATCACTACGCGCTTCAGGAAGAAAACCAAATTTTTGTAAACTAGACCCTATTCCCTTTCCCCAAAAACCTCCAGATCCAATAGCCACTTTAGATTGATAGCTCTGATGACCTTTGCCTAAAACATCTTTTTCAGGATTTCTAAAGACCTCAATCCTTTTTTGGACATGTGGCATTTGTAGCGCAAAGGCCCCACCTACGGTCATGATAACAATTAAAGGTAAAAGCCAAACTTTCAAAGGGATCTTAGTTAAGATAAACAGACCACAAAGGGTCATAAACATAATAAGTGCTGTCCCATTATCAGGCTCTAAGACAGTAAGTATAATAGGAATTAGGCAAATCAATAAGACTTTGAAAAACTTTTTGTAATCAAAGTTATTGTGAATTAGGTTATCACCCATTTTCTCTATAAAAAAAAAGCCAATAGCGTATTTAGCAAATTCAGACGGCTGAATAGAATTACCGAGTAAACTAATCCAGCGCCTGGCTCCATTGATCTTTTGACCAACACCAGGAACTAACACCAAGGCTAATAAAACGATGCTTAATACAAGAAGTAAAGGCATTAATTTTAGAACTTCTTTATATCCTAAAATAAGAAGTCCAAAACCCATACCGACAGATAAAATAAGGTAAAGAATTTGTCTAATGATAGCATGAAAAGCTAAATCCCAACGACCCACCTCTATAACTTCTGCAGAGGTGGTATTAAAAATCATTAAAAGGCCTAAACACAAAATAATGCTGATTGAGCCAAGATAACCAAAACTAAACCATTTCATCCTTTTACTTTAAGTTTATCTCCAACTTTTAATTGCTTAGCCTTTTCAGAGGATAATTGATTTAATTTCAAAAGCTCTTCAACTTTCATCTTGTGCTTTTGAGCAATTACCCAAGGATTATCACCAGCTTTTACCACATAATATTTAATCGAAGGTGATGGTTGAACAGCAGCTACTACTTGAGGAGGACTTTGTGCTAGGGATGTGGCAGATTTTGGAACTTTTAAAACTTGACCTATTCTCAAATTGGTATTTTTAAGCTGATTGACCCTCATCAATTCTTCCACGCTTATTTGATGCCTTTTAGCAATCTTAGCAAGAAAATCCCCTTTTTTAACGGTAACTTCAAGAAAATCGGGTTGATTATCAATGGGTGCTGGTGTTGCAGCTGATAGATCATCGGGGGTATTAAAAATGATCTCTGGAACTTGTACTGAAGGAGCTTCCTGAATAAGCTTTTCAAGTTTTGCTGTTTCAATGGCTAAATCGATTTCATCTTTCATAATGCTAATGGGCTCTTGATGGGCTTCTGCAATAAAAGGAATGGGATCTTGATGTTTAACACTCAAATCGCTTTGTTTATTCTTTAATGCCGAGGTGAATAAGACCACAAGTACTCCGGCATTAATCAAAACTGCCACCAGTATAGTATCTTTACGATTCATAATTTAGTCTCCTTAGGTGTAAGATTTAATACATTTTGACAAAACTTGATCCCCCGATCGGCATAATCTTTAAATTCATCGAAGCTAGAACATCCAGGCGATAGCAAAATAGTGTCTCCACTTTGTGCTTGATCATAAGCATAAGCCACAGCTTGCGCAAGTGTCTGTTTTTTTTCACATCTAACATGAGAGGATAATTGAGCAAAAATAAGATCTTTAGACGCACCAAAGCAGATAATCATTTTTATACTTTTTAAATAAGGGATCCAATCCGAGTATGGATGACCTTTATCAACGCCACCAGCAAGCAAGATAGTGGGTTTATTTAATGATTTAATAGCCCAAATCGTTGCATCAATATTAGTCGCTTTTGAATCATTAATAAATTCAATCCCTGAAATATCTACTACCTTCTCCATTCGATGGTGTGGCTTTTTAAAATCTTTGATAGCCTCTATAAAAATCGAATCTGGGATATTAAATGGTCTTAGAACTAAGTAAGCTGAATAAGCGTTAATTTTATCTAAGTTATTTTCAAAATCTATTTCTAAAAAATCAGCTGATTCATCCCATTTTATTACTTCTGTCCCTTCATGAAGATCATGAGGGTATTTTTTAAAAATCTCCTCAAAAATAAAAAAGGTTTTTGAAAGATTTTGAAGTCTAAATTTAGCCTCAGCATAACCATTCATATCAGGATATCTATCTAAATGATCGGGGGTAATATTAAGTATAATACCTGTTTCAAATTGACAAGACTCTAAAGTTTCCAGCTGAAAAGAGGATAATTCACAGACAAGAATAGTTTCTAAAGAAGCTTTATCGACGATCGATGATAACGATTTATCTTTAGCTACGTTTCCACAGGCTGTAGCTAAAAAACCGGCTCTTTTTAAAATATGCTCACATAAAAGAGTCACCGTCGTCTTTCCGTTTGTTCCTGTTATAGCAACCTTTTTATGAGGTAAAAAAGATAAAGCGTATTCAGCCTCCCCTCTAATTCTAATAGAGCGATCTTTTAAAATCTTACAGGCGGGATGATCTAAAGGGATACCAGGAGAAAGGAGCGCTTGGCTAATTGGAAGGTTTATTAAATCCTCTAAATGGATTTTTTGTGGATGATCTAAAGAATTATCATCGTAGATATAAGATGTGAATCCTTGCTTTTTTACAAGAGCTTCTAAAGCTTTACCACTGGCTCCATATCCAATAATAAGTAGGCTTTTTTCCATCTTCTATTGAAGCTTGAGTGTTGTAAGACCGATCACAGCTAAAATCAGACCCATTATCCAAAAGCGAATAACCACTTTCATTTCAGGCCAGCCTTTGCATTCAAAATGATGATGTATCGGAGCACATAAAAAAACTCTTTTTCTTTTAAGCTTAAATACAAGCACCTGAATAATCACAGAGAGCGCTTCAACAACAAAAATAAGACCTACAATCGCTAGTAAAAATTCTTTACGTAAAATAATACTGCTCATTCCGAGCAAAGCTCCAAGGGCAATCGATCCAGTATCGCCCATAAACACCTGAGCTGGAAAACCATTATACCATAAAAACGCTAAAACACTTCCACAAACAGCTAAAAGGATAATCCCTATCTCACCTGCTTGAGCCATATAAGGAAGATTTAAATAAAGGCTTAAGGATCTATTTTGGCTTAAAAAAGCCACAATAGCAAAGACCTTAGCCGCAAATAAAAAAAGTCCAGAAGCTAGGCCATCTAAACCATCAGTAAGGTTTACCGCATTGGAAGCGCCTGTGATCACAAAGCAAGAAATAAATAAAAAGATCCCTGTCATAGAAGCTTTGAGGATAAAAACAGGATTTTTTACAAAAGGGGCATAATAGACGCTGAAAGGATTTAAAAAATTTCCATTAGAAAGT
>CAIPRZ010000101.1 GCA_903867585.1 uncultured Chlamydiae bacterium | reverse complement strand
GAGGTTCCCAATATCTTTGTTAAAGAATACCTTTTTCAAAATTACAAAAAAGAACTTGAGCTTTTTTTTCCTGAAATAAATTCCAAACAGTCTCCTCTAGTTTTTGTTGAACATTTAAAATCAGATTCCATTCCAATTCCTAATCAGTTGCAAGAACAAAGAAATAATTTAGCGCCCAAACTCAATCCCCTTTATACCTTTAGCTCTTTTATTGAAGGCTCTAATAATCAATTTGTCAAATCTGCAGCTTGGGGGGTGGCCGAAAGGCCAGGCTATTCCTATAACCCTTTATTTATTCATGGCGGTGTGGGACTTGGCAAAACCCATCTTTTACACGCGATCGGTCATCAGATAAATCTTCATCATAAAAAAATGAGAATCCACTGTATGACTACAGAAGAATTTATCAACGATCTTGTCGATCATTTAAGACAAAAATCGCTTGATAAAATGAAACGGTTCTATCGCTCTCTTGATGTATTACTAGTCGATGATATCCAGTTTTTAGAAAATAGACAAAATTTTGAAGAAGAGCTCATCAATACCTTTGAGAGTCTTATCAATCAGCATAAGCAAATTGTGATCACAAGTGATAAACTCCCCTCTGAGCTCAAACTCTCTGAGCGATTAACAGCTAGAATGGAATGGGGCCTTGTGGCTCATGTAGCCATTCCTGATATTGAAACACGCGTAGCGATTTTAGAACATAAAGCTGAACTAAGAGGCTTTGTTTTACCAATCGATGTGGCTTTTATGATTGCAGGCTACAGTTTTCAAAATATAAGACAACTTGAAGGGGCTTTGAATAGACTGGCAGCTTACTGCCGTATGATGCAAACACCCATCACAGAAGATATTGCAAAAAAACTTCTTGGCCAGCAGCTTTCTGTGATTAAACAAAAAAAATTTTCCATCGAAGAT
Source organism: uncultured Chlamydiae bacterium (assembly GCA_903867585.1). Lineage (GTDB taxonomy): Bacteria > Chlamydiota > Chlamydiia > Chlamydiales > Rhabdochlamydiaceae > CAIPRZ01. The sequence goes on along the minus strand of CAIPRZ010000101.1, from coordinate 6,221 downwards.
CTTATAAAAATTGTGGCCCAATTTTTTGATATAAAAGCCTCAGAATTAAAATCTGATTCTAGAGCTAAAGATATCGCTCATGCAAGACAGGTGGCGATGTATTTATCCAAAGAGCTCATTCCTGATTCTTTATCTAAACTCGGATCGGCTTTTGGGGGAAAAACCCATTCTACTCTTCTTCATGCCTGTAAAAAAATTCAAAAGCAGCTTGAAGACGATGCTAACTTAGCCAAGCAACTGGAGATGATTAAATCAAAATTAAAAAGTCTTTAGCTAGTAGTGAAAACTAAACCCGACTTCCCCTCTTTGAGCCACATAGCCACTGGCAGCTTCAGCGTCATAGTCAACTTCTAAATCCCAAATCCCAGATTTTCCACTAATCTTAAAACCGATTCCCATAAGGCCAAGCGCCCGATTAGGAGCCCACCCTGAAACTGAAAATGAGGGAGGAAGGCTGATGATTTGGGTGGTATAGTAGCCGCTATTACTGTGTATTTGCTGAACATAGGCGGCTTTAAAAAAGGCTTTTATCAAATTTTTTTCAAGTTCAACACAAGTATTAAATTTGATACCCAGTTCATTCCTAAAATATAAGGTGGTGGAACTTTGGGTACTTAAGTTAAGAATAGAAGCTCCAGTTTCTATAAAAGCGGATTCATTTTGATAGGTACCAAATAAATAATCATAAGGACCCCACGTCATATTAGGGGCCATATTATAAAAAACTCCCCCTTTAATATAGCCCGCTTGCATCCAAGAATTATGGGTATTTGTAGCTGTGGCCCTTATAGCTTCAAAAGCTACTTTGCGTGTGTCATTTTGGGTATTATAACTATAGGTGTACCCTAAAGCTGCTTCGTAGCGTTTATTACTGATGTGGGCTATGATAGATCCGGCATATTGGCTAATTTGTGCACTGCCCCTATTTTTATAAAAAGTGAGCCACCCATTTTGGTAACCAAAGGCTACATTGATATTCATATCTCTTCTTGGATTAAGACCAAAACCTGCAAGAACCCCCGCATTTCCGTTTTTAAATCCGACATTTTGATTTTCAGTTTGCTGATAATAAAGACTGCCAAGTCCTTTAACAAATACCTGACCAATCACTCTTGGACCACAAGTAGAGCTTTTTTTAGGATCATTGCTAAACAAATAAGATCCCCAATCGTCATCATAATTTTTATAAGAGGGGGCAGAAGGACGACAAAGACAGACATTATCCCTTATAGCATCAAGCTCACACTCTTTTATCATCCCAAGCATCACATTATCCATCATCGCCTCTTTCATAAGGCTTGAAGCTTTAAATGGGGCCGGCTGGAGCTGATCTAAAGCATTTTCTTGGGTGTTATTGGCTTGGGCTTCTAAAAGATTTACTAAAAGATTTTGAACCTCTGGATCAAAATCGGTCATATAGGTATTTAAAACATTAGCTACTTTTTCTGCGTTCCCATAAGCAAATAATTTAGCTGTTAGGGTTAATTCAAGAAGGCTGGGTTCATAGATTAGCTGAATTTGGCTAGGATCTAAATTAGAATTAATTTCAGAAAAAGTTCCTGTTAAAGAGCCTGTGCAGATCAAAATATCATAAGTCGCAAATGTTTTTAGAAGGCTTTTTTCACTCTCTATTGTGATATTAGCCCCAGGATTTATAGAAACAGACCCATTTACGTTTAATACATTGAAATCGGAATCACTAATCTTTGTTAATAAACCCGATCCAGGGAAAAAATTAAATTGTGTCACCGGATTAATTGTTAATGTGCCAAGCGGATACCCCGGAGATGCCACTCCATAGCAATCAAGATCTGAATTAGTATTAATAGACCCAGTACCACTAAGCTTGCCGCTATTAAAATTAAATGTCGGGGCATTAAAATTACTATTAACGACTAAATTGCTATCATTTAAATCCAACTCACTAGCATAAGTTATATTATTAAATATATTGCGACCCACGTTTTGTAAGATTAGTTTATCTCCAAAACTGGCCGTATTTTCGAACTTTATGGTTTTATCGGTATCCAAAATGACAGGAGTGGTTGAAACTAACGGACTATTAATATAGAAATTTTTTCTAAAAGTAACAGCTTCCCCACTTATAGAACTTATAGAGCAGGTACCCACTCCATAAATAGAACCAGAAAATGTTTGGGGGGCTGAGTTAATAATATTACTACCATAAATAGTCCCATTTAAAGTTCCACTGCCTGATAAATTCCCAATCGTTGAAGTGCCTGTCAGTTGTAAGGTTGCAGATTCAGAAATCTTTAATGAAGAGGTGTTAGCAAAAACAGAGCCATTAATTAAACAGGTCCCTGAATTAATAATGCACGTTCCTGTAATCAATCCTGGAGAATTTAGGGCAAATAAAGAACTTGAATTGATTACAAGATTTCCACTTGAAGATAAGGTCCCATTAAAAGTATTAGAGCCTGTGTTATTTAAAATAACATTACTAGCTGATGCATTAATCGATCCTGTTCCTTGAATATTATTTAAGGTAATAGTCCCTGTGGTTTGGCCCAAAGATAAAGTCCCATTATTAAAAACAATCGCTGAGCTAGGACCTAGGCTTGCAGAACCTGAGAGGCTTAGGCCACTTGGATTAATAAACAGTTGCCCTGTTGTATTTAAAGAACCAGCCAAATTAAAAGGGTAAGCTCCGCTAAAAGCCACATTGCCTTGACCATTTATAGAGCCTGAAAAGGTTCCTGGAAGGCTGCTATTATTAAAAATTAAATTTTTAGTTCCGATATTAACCGATCCAGAACCAGATATAGATTGAAAAGTCTGTGACGTTCCTGAAATTTGAGTAATATCTAAAACACCTGGTGATATAATGGAAATTACAGCTGGTAATGTGGCTGTTCCAACAAGACTTAATGAACCCCCAGTAATATTAAAAGCTCCAGGGTAAGTATCGTTATTCCCATAAAGAGCCAATGTCCCAGATCCCCCCACATTTATAATCGAACTACTTATCCCTAATAATGCACCTGAAAAAGAACCGTTATTGGATGTTTTAATATTTAAGGTGTTATTTACTTCGACATTTCCATACCCAAACAGATTTCCAATGGTGGAGGTGCCATTAATTGTTAGTGTTCCCCCACCTGCTAAATTAACTAATGCTGGAATAGTAGCCCCATTTAAAGTTAAAGAGCGCCCCGACTGCACGCTCACTGTGCCAGAAAATGTAGACGTACCAGAAAGACCCAGATTTGTTCCTATAACATTGATTTCTCCACTCCCTGTGATAGTTCCTCCAAAATTGTTTGGATAAGAAGGATAGATATTAAGTGTTGAAGTACCACAAGCAAGCGTTCCAGTTCCATTAAGATTTCCAATTATATTAGGAGTTGTAGCTAAAGAGACATTTAAAACTCCCCCAAGCCCGCCTCCTACAACATTAAATGTGGAGGCTGTTCCTAAAAAACCTGAGTTTTGCAAATAAAAATTAACTCCTGGGTTGATGGTACAGGTTCCTAAAAACTGTGTGGAACTGCCTTTATAAAAAAAAGGGTAAGAGGTGCCTGAGGTGTAAGGAGAAAAAATCAATTCGCCGTTTTGCGCAGTATTAAAAACACCACTAAAATTAGAAGCATTATTAAACAAAGAAACATTAAGCTTAGAAGGTCCAATATTAATAATTCCATCTTGACTATTGTTGCTGATAATATCGCTTATACTGATTGTACCCGAAGTAGCACTCACATCAAAAACACCTAAAGAGCTAACAACTAAAGGGCATAAATTAGTTAATGAAGCATTAGCGCCCAAAGAAAGAGTTCCTGAATAAATAATGATACCGCCAGAAAAGCTATTGGTCCCATTGAGCATTAAAGAGCCAGTTCCATAGAAATTAAGCCCTCCTTGCGTTGAGTTATTAATCAAAATATCAGAAACTATAGGGTTATTAAGGCTAGCATTAAGCAGGGGAGTTGCAAGATTTAAAGTAGCTCCCTGTCTCATAAAAATATCTGGACCTAGCGCTTTGGCATCGATATCGGAAACTGTTACACTATTATTCAAAAAGCCCCCTTGGGGACTAAAAAGATTTAGATAAAATGAACTTGAGTTGTCTATAAAAATAGCACCTCCCAAAGCCGCTCCGCCGCCGCCAGATCCGCCTACTTTACCATTAGCACCTCCAAAACCTCCCAGCCCAGCTTGACCTACTCCACCGCCACCTCCAGCACCATAACCGCCATCTCCTCCTGGTGCGTTGATAAAACTTGGACCAATACCTGCTCCACCTCCACCCCCCCCAAAACCGCCGTCTCCTCCTCCGTTTCCTTTACTACCATTGAATCCACCACCACCGCCGCCACCATAATAACCCCCATCACCCCCTGCTCCATAACCAGCTTGAATAAATCCGCTATCCCCACCACCCCCACCAAAACTACCTCCAGAACCTGCAGCTTGAGTATTCGTATTACCTCCATTTCCGCTATTTGGAAGGAACGGGAAACACTCACCACTTCGGCCATAAATTGGACTAGTAGTACTTGAGCCCTCTTCACCCGCAGTTGATAATCCGCCTCCTCCTCCTGCCCAATAGTTTCCTACACCGCTGCCTCCAGAAAAATAAATCCCCCCTCCCCCGCCAGCCCCTCGGAAAGAGCCCCCCACATTTGAATTACCTCCATTACCATTTAATCCGCCGCCACCAGATCCTGCTTGATTAATTGCTTCTCCACTACAAGATCCTCCTACTCCTCCAATAGCCTTACAATTGGCAATGGTTATATTAGAATTAACTAAAAAGACGTTGGTATTAGGACCTACAAGTATAGCTCCTCCAAGCCCTGCACCACCACCACCACCTAGCCCACCAGTTGATGACCCCCCATTCCCCCCTTGAGCAGTAAGTTGCTGAAAGGATATGCCACCAGATATAGTGGCATTAAGGGTAGAAATAGTTGGACCGGGGAAAAAAACAAGTCCTCTTATTGGAGCAGACAGAGGTTGTAATTGAATAGTGTTTACACCTGAGGAAGAGATGGTGACAGGATAAAGAATCGGTGGCAAATTTGACCCTAAATTCACAGCTCCGGAAATATCGATAGCTATATTAGAACCCTCAGCTGAAGCGGCTGCATTTACCTCTCCAATGGCCCATCTAAAAGAGCCAACACTAGTATCAGCTACGCTAGTTACAGTCCATGATCCCGCCTCTAAAAAAGAATGATAAAGAAGACAGCATAAAGAATAGGTAAAAAATCGGGATTGTTTCATACCCTTACATCAAATAATTTAAACTTGATATATAGGGGGGTTTTTATTTGTTGAATAGTTTTTTATCTATGAATAGCCATGACTTTTAAAGAGGCTACTTTAGAATACTTGGCATAATTAAAAATCCATTCTTTAGAAGCTAAATCGATTGTAAGAACAATCATGTCTTGATTTTTCCAATAGGTATGATGAGTAAAAGGGATGAGTTGGAAATTCTTTTTAAGAGTTTTAAAAGCCTTAAAATTTTTGTCTAAATAAAAAATCTGTTTTTGATGTGTGACCTTTTTTTCCAAAAGAATCTTTAAAAAAAGCGCCTCCATAAGTTTATTTTGCTTAATCTCTGGTTTAGGTTTTAAAAGTAGTTTTTCTAGGATAGATCCTTTTGGAGCTAATAGGGTGCACTCCTGTTCAGCTTTTATTTCATCAAAAACAAAGTCTAGACAATGAGAGCAGAAAGTTTTTTCCTTTAGCTCTAGCCTATATTCACAATGAAAACACCAGTCGGATAAAAAAATATTTATCCAAAAAGACTTTAAATAATTAATAAACTCCTGTTTAGTGCTAAAAACAAACCGAGTAATCCTATGGATCATAGTTTTGACCCTATTTTAAAAGAAAATTTGCAACTGGCTATCAAATATCATCCATTAAATATCGATTTAATCGAATCTGCTATCTTACCTGAAAATTATAAAGATGAAATTTTTGAAGATTTTCCATTTGATGAACTCTTTATATATGAAGGAATATTTATTTATGGTCTAAGCCAAGGTAAATTTGTTAATACATTCATGGAATGGCTCGATCAAAATCCCAAACGTAGACTCTTGATTTGCGAATCCAATCCTGCCGTCTTTAAAAAGTTTTTTTCAGAAATTTCTGCTAAAGAATTAATAATAAAAAATAGAGTTCATTTTATTTTTTCTCCCAGCGGGCTTAAAAATGAAGAGCAAAAATATATATTAGATACTGTC
>CAIPRZ010000100.1 GCA_903867585.1 uncultured Chlamydiae bacterium | reverse complement strand
TTATTATTAATCTAATCAAAAAAAAATTTCGGGCGAACTTACTATTTCTAATAAGTTCGCGCACAAGTCTTAAAATTTAACTTGTACATCGTCTATTTACTACTGTCAAATCATTGCATAACGTCGGGCGTTATTTTTCTTTCGTTCGCTCAACTTTTCGTTAAGCAGTACGTCAGTGTGCAATACCATACACAAGCTGTGAATTATTACACAAGGGAGTTTTTCTTAAATAAATGAAAAACGCCTTTAGAATGTCTTCTAAAGGCGTTTTTTATATTTTTTAAAGTTTTTGAAGGATCGAGTTTTAGATCAGCGCTAGGTAGGCAAGACCGGTTAGAAATCCAATTAGACTCGGAAGTGAAATTTTCTTTAGATATTCGATAAATGAAATATTTTCTATACCCATTAAAGCTATCCCTGAAGAGGAGCCAATAATCAGCATGCTTCCCCCAACACCGGCGCTATAGGCAATTTGTTGCCAAAAATTGGCATCCATTTCGATGGAGGGGTACATTCCCATAGAGGCGGCTACAAGAGGAACGTTATCGATGATAGCCGATACCACCCCAAACACCCCAGGAAGTACGATACTTTCATGGGATATGTGCTCATTGAGAAAATTAGCCAGCATTCTAAGTATTCCTGATTCTTTAAGCAGTCCTACTGAAAGAAGAATGCCTAAAAAAAACAGTATACTTGAGATATCCAGCCTTGAAAAAATAAAAGGGACTCTTAGGTGACTGCGCGCCTCTTTTTTACCATGAATAAGATCGGTTATGACCCATAGGACAGAAAGGGCCAAAAGGGCGCCCATAAATGGGGGTAATCCGGTCATTGATTTGAATACCGGAATCATAATTAAGCCCACGACCCCAGTTATCAAAATGGCAAGTGATCCATACTCAGGCTTAACTTTTAAATCCCCGCTTTTTTCAAGTTTTCCTTTTAAGCTAGGCAGCAGTATTGCTAGAGGAATCGCCATTGATAGAAGACTTGGAATAAACAAAGTTTTGATGGTGTGAAGAGTAGAAATTTTACCTTCAATCCAAAGCATCGTCGTTGTTACATCTCCGATCGGCGTCCAGGCTCCACCAGAATTTGCTGCAATAACTACCATGCAAGAGGCGATAATTCGATCCTCTTTTTGGGGTACTAATTTTTTTAGCACTGTGAGCATTAAAATGGTGGTTGTTAGGTTGTCCAGTATCGCGGATAGAAAAAAGGCTACAAAAGAGACGATAATGAGCAATTTTGTTTTTTTACGGGTTTTTATGAACCGTGTAATCCAATGAAATCCTTGATGAGAATCGATCAGTTCCACGATGGTCATAGCAGCAAGTAAAAAGAAAAATATTTGCGCTGTATCATACACATACTCGCCAAAGTGTCTGACATCGAGTTCTATAGTTTGTGGGGTCGCTAAAAAGTAAAGCGTCCAGAGAATAATAGCTGTGACAATTGCAATGGCAGTTTTACTAATACGGGTAATATGCTCAAAAATAATGGCAAGATAGCTGACGGTAAATATCGAAATTAAAAGATGTTTTAATGATCCAAGGGTTTGCATATGGCTCCTTTTTCATTAAACCATAGCTCAAATAACTATTATTTAAATACCCGCATTAAGAATGTCATGCATTCGAAGCAAGCCAACTACCTGATCATTTTCAATAATAGGTAAAACATTTATCCAGGATTTATTATCCCGTTGCATGAGTTTTTTAGCTTCAAAAGCTGTCGCTGATTTTTCAATAAAAACTGCCTCTTTACTCATCAAGTCTGAAACCTTTCCCTCTAGAGTTTGGGGTCCATTAAATTGCAAACTCCTTCTTAAATCACCATCAGTAAAAATTCCTTTTAAGGCTTTTTTTTCATCAACAACAACAACACAGCCACATTTTTTTAATGATAATTCAACTAAAATATCTTTGATAAAATGCTGAGGCTCACAATAGGGAACTTCCGATTCTTTGAGCATGAGCTCATCAACTTTTGTTAAAAGTTTTTTTCCGATTGACCCTGCAGGATGAAAAGTGGCGTAGGTATCAAGCCCTATCCCTTTTTGTTTCATGACGGCAATGGTTAAGATATCCCCAAAGATTAACTGAACCTGTGTAGATACGGTTGGGACAAGATTATTGGGATCTAATTCTGAAACCACAGGGAGGTAAACAAAACTATCTGAAAGACGTTCTAGAGGCGAGTCTTTAGATGAAACACAACCTATAACTTTAGCTCCCCTTTTTTTTATAAAAGGGATGAGATCTAGAAGTTCTTTTGTGAATCCACTTTTTGACATCACAAGGATAACATCATCAGCATCTACCATTCCTAAATCCCCATGTAAAAGATTCAATGGATCAAGAAAGGAAGATTTTGTTCCAATAGAGACAAGAGTCATCGCTATTTTTTTAGCGATATACCCACTTTTACCAATCCCTGTCAGATAAATGTGACCGCGTGTTTGCATTAGGACGTTTAAAACGTGTTCCCACTGCGCAAGCTCAAGATTATTATAAAAGTTGTCTAAATGCTTTTTTGATAGCTCTACAAGGTCTTTAATCATTATTGAATGAAACTAAGTAAAGAGGCTTTAACAGCATTAATAAATCCACAACCATATAAACCATCAACCACGCGGTGATCAAACGTTAGGGTCATTGTTACTACAGAGCGAATAGCAATAGAGTCATCTTCCATAGGTAAACAGGCTTTATTAATAGTCCCAACAGCCACAATGGCGACCTCTGGATATCGGATAATAGGCATTCCAATTTGGACCCCACCCATTCCGAAATTCGTTAAAGTAAAGCTTCCTTCTTTAACATCATTAGGAAGTAGTTTAGCTTCACGAGCTCTAAAGGCTCTATCAGCAATCGCTTTTGCCATTTGCTCTAAGGAAAACAGTTCACACTGATGAATAACAGGGACCATAAGACCCGAACCGACGCTGACAGCAAGTCCTAAATTGACATGATCTTTTATGATAATCTCATCCCCTTGCACCTGACTGTTTAAAAGTGGATAAGCTTTTAAAGCTTTTGCGCACGCTAGAGCCATAAAAGCTGTCAGTGAGATTTTAACCCCATGCTCGTTTAAGAATCTAATTTTGTTATCTTCAATCCAAGCTAAAACATCGGTTACATCAATGGGCTCAATGAGCGAGGCATGAGGGGCTGTATAAAAGGATTTGACCATGTTATCTGCGATCGCTTTTCGCATGGAATCCATTTTTAAACGCTGCCCTTTAATTTCTGTTTGAACAGCGGGTTCTTTGTGCCCTTTTTTAGAAGATGTGGCCATAAGCTCTACATCTTTTTTGGTCACTCGCCCCCCTTCTCCTGTTCCTTTAATTTTTTTCAAATCTTCAAAACTCACTCCATGCATTTGCGCAAAATTAATAACAGCTGGAGAGAAAAAGTCTTGGTTTGAAGCGCTTGCAGTAAGTGCAACCTCCTCTTTAATTTCAGAAGGTATCGGTAAGGAGTGCCCTCCGGTTTTATGGGAACTTATTTCAATAACACATAAAACAGCCCCTACATCTAATTCCTGATTATCATAGGCTTTAATCTGCGTAATAACCCCAGATACTGGGGATGGGATTTCACTGTTAACTTTGTCAGTGGATACTTCAACAAGAGGCTCATCAAGTTTGACAAAGTCTCCTACTTTTTTAAACCACTGGACAATAGTTGCGCTTGTAATACTTTCCCCAAGCTTGGGAAGTTGTACATTAAAGTCTTTATTCATAAGCCATCAAATTAATAGTCTTTATTACTTTAGGATATTTTTTGTATTTTTCCAATAAAGCTTTCCCAAACCAGGATATCAAAGGCAGGCTCAAATAATAACTTAATGGGTAAAAATCGCTTTTGATACTCAGGGCTTATTTTAACAAAGTCTTTTTCTGTACATAGGTAATCAAGATCTTCATGCTCTTTCCCTTTAGCTAAAAAAGATTCAATAAGCTCGTTTGTAATCGGAGCATGATCATCAAGAATTTTTTCAAATAAAAGCTCAAAACCTCTATTTTTTAATTGTGCAATCAGCCGTTCAGGCCTTGCAATCGCTGTAAGAAGGGCTATTTTTTTTCTAGCTCCTTGAGTGTCGAGTGTGGCTTTAAATCCTACACATGAGGCCTGGCTTATCAAGCTAAGTTTTTGTTTTGTTTTTAAATAATTCTCTTCTTTATCCACATAAGGAATCACAACAAGGTCGGCTTTTTTTAAAGGATCAAGGAGGTCCCGTCTATACCCTGCTGGATAAAGAGATTGGATGGGATTTTGGCTATCAACTAAAACAATATTAAAATGTTTATAAATGTGTGGATATTGAGCTCCGTCATCTAAAAAAGCCCACCTAACTTTTTCATTTAAGGCCTGTTTTAAACCAAAGGCCCTATCTTTACCGACGTATAAAGAAATGCTTGGAAATTTTTTTAAAATTAAACTTGGCTCATCCCCAATTTTTTTAGCTAAAGTCTCACTTGAAATAAGATGATTAACTTTAGTTGATCCTTGGTATTCCAATTCTGATTTATAGCCGCGCGATAAAACCGCTATAGGCAGCTCTTTAAAGTATTCAAGCATATGTAAAAGGAAGGGCGTTTTTCCCGTTCCACCAAAGTCAACATTACCAATACTGATTACACAAATATCTTTTATGGGATCTGGGCTAGATTGAAAATAGTTTTTAGCTTTTAGAATGCAGAACGTAAAGCCTGAAAAGGGATAAAAAAAATATCTAAAGGAAGATCTGATCA
>CAIPRZ010000099.1 GCA_903867585.1 uncultured Chlamydiae bacterium | reverse complement strand
TGTCTTATAGGATTTACTTTTTGGTCCCATTATAAAAAAATGCAGAAGGTCTTGAATAAGAGGCTTAATTTTAGATCTATCATCATGGGCAATAATCTTAAGTTTTGAGATAATAAAAACTTATAAAATAAGACCAGATTTAGATTTTTTTCCCTATGTTATACACCGATATTGAAGAAGCTGTTGCTAAACGGCGCACATTTGCCATCATTTCCCACCCAGATGCGGGAAAAACCACCCTAACAGAAAAACTTTTACTTTATTCTGGAATGCTTCAGACAGCTGGGATGGTTAAAGGTAAAGGGGGAAGAAAGGCAGCAACCTCAGATTGGATGGCTATGGAGCAAGAACGGGGGATTTCTATTACCTCATCGGCTATGCAATTTACCTATAAAGACACGGTCATTAACGTTTTAGATACTCCAGGTCACCAAGACTTTTCAGAAGATACATACCGGACCCTAACCGCAGCTGATTGTGCTATCATGGTGATCGATGCTTCAAAAGGGGTTGAAAAACAAACCCTCAAACTTTTTGAAGTTTGTAGGTTAAGAAAGATCCCCGTGATGACTTTTATCAATAAAATGGATATGCCTGCACGCGATCCTTTAGATCTGATGCAAGAGGTAGAAAACGTTTTATCAATTAAATCTACTCCTCTTAATTGGCCGATTGGTATGGGTAAAAATTTTTTAGGGGTTGTTGACTTAACAATGCAAGAAGCTCTTTTTTTTACTAAAATTTCAAGTGGTGGAGCTCAAAAAGCGCTAATTGAAAAATTTCCTCTCAATTCTGAAGAAATAGTAAAAAGGGTTAATCCTATCGATTATAAACAACTATCAGAAGAGCTTGAGCTTTTAGAAATCGCAGGAAATAGGTTTTCACTTGAGGAATTTTTAAAAGGGGAAATAACACCTGTATTTTTTGCCTCAGCTCTTACCAACTACGGGGTAGAGCCATTTTTTGATGCTTTTATAACACTAGCTCCTTGTCCTCACGCGCGTCCAGCCACTTCATGGGAAGGAGAAGAGGTCATGATAGATCCGCTTACAACTCCGTTTAGCGGGTATGTTTTTAAATTACAGGCTAACATGGATAAAAGACATCGCGATAGCATGGCTTTTATAAGAGTTTGTTCTGGAAAATTTGATCGAGATTTAGTAGTTAAAAACCACAGGCTTCGTAAAGACATTAGATTATCTCGTCCTCATGGAATGGTCGCTGGAGAAAGAACCACCCTTGATGATGCTTTTCCAGGTGATGTGATTGGTGTTATCAACCCGGGCGCTTTTGCTATCGGAGATACCTTGTCAATCACAGGGGGATTTGATTATAAGCCTTTACCTCAATTCCAACCGGAAATATTTGCTAAAATTTATCCCAAAGAGGTTGATAAGCGAAAAGCTTTTGATAAAGGGACCAAGCAATTGGTTGAAGAGGGAGCGATTCAGCGATTAGAAATGATAGGAAGAGAAGGGGAGCTTATTTTTGCAGCCGTTGGACAACTTCAATTTGAAGTGATGCAATATAGGCTTAAAGATGAGTATGGGGTAGAAACTGTCTTTAATCTTTTACCTTATAACTGTTCAGCTTGGATTTTAGGCGATCTTAATACCTATCAAAAATCGATGAATTCAGCACTTGTAGAAGATAAAAGTAAAAGGCCTATGGTCCTTTTTGATAGTCCCTGGTCAAAACAGTACAGCATTAAACAAAACCCCAATCACACGTTTGTTGATGTAGTGGTTTAAGTTTAAAGCTGAAATTCTTGTTTAAACATTGAAAAAGCCAGTTTAAGGCTGCTTTCATGCGGATTGTTAGTTCTGATTATACCAATACCTTTGGTATCGATAACCTCATTTTCTGAAAGATCAATCAAAAAGACTTTCTTATTTTTGGCGATTAATTTTTGATACATCTCGTGATCGTCCCGATGTTTTTTTAGTCCCCCTGTCAAAAAGATAATAAGATCCTCGCAAGAAATTTTATCGATACAGTTAGGATCAGAATGAGTCTGATCAAAAAAGATTTTATCGGATAAAAAGTTTAAATCCTTATCAAGATCAATAATTTTTTTGTTTAATGAGCGAGATGTCATCAAAAAATAATGATTGAACATCTGATCTTTAGAAATATTAAACTGTGAAAAAATGGCTTTTCTTGAGATTTTTTGACTGATTTTTTCATGTTCTTGAATTTTAAAATCAGTTACCTCAGAAGTTGTAAGCTTAGCCTTACAAGCACTAATTTTAGCTAAAGCCTCATCAAGTCTTTCTTCTGATATCGTGTTGTCTAATA